>JAIKYN010000346.1 GCA_024683155.1 Lachnospiraceae bacterium
TATGGAACAAGAATTTACTGCAGATGATTTCTGTAAAAGGAATCGATCTTATGAATTACGTATAATAAAAATATGCACGGTATTATGTATCGTAGGTCTGGCTCTGGCGATCCTGTCCGGCTGCGCCTATGAACCTACGGACCGGGGGCAGATCGAGGAATATATCACCCGGGAGCTGGGACATAAGGAGTATGAACTGGCAGAAGCGTCCGTAGAGACTGAAACCAGCGAATATACCTGGAAGGTACATGATAACCGCAACGATCTGGATTTCGAAGTATATGACGATTTTTATGCAGATGCGGGCATTATCATTTCCGTCGGGCGTACACTGACGGATAATTATGATCATGCACTTCTGGAAAAGTACAAGGATCTTATTCCGGAATGGATGACCTATACCGGAGATGATAAGGAGATTTCCTATGAGATCTCGTACCGAACGGTGGAGGAAATGGAATCGAAATGCGATGGGCTTTGGAATCTTTTCCTGCAATTTAACGGGATGCATGGGGGATTTACCTTAAAATATGAGTTTCGTTATACCGCACCGGATCGGGATCAAAGTGAAGCGGGGCTTGCCCTTGCCTTTGATTATTCCAGGGCAGATGTGTCCGGATTCTTAGGGACGGATGCTTATGGCAGGCTGGGAGCCATCAGCCTGGAAGAGCTGTATACCCAGGTGAGAGATGCATACAGTGCCTTCGTTTTCCTGTATCAGCTTTCGGATCCAATGCAGGAACTGACGAGAGAGGATCAGGAGAGAGCCCGGGAACACTCAGGGGTCTATCATGTGGGGCTCTACGATGGGGAAGGAAGGCTTTCCTTTGCATCGGATGCCATTGGTTTTTATGATTACCTGTCCTTTGGGAATTTCTATAACTTACTGCAGGAGCAGGGCTTTACGGTTGAAGGAACGCCGGAGGATTTTATTTATACGTCGGACACCGGAGATGGGTACCACTTTTCTTATGCATTCTGGGATCAAAGCCTGGGGGCATATTACGAGAAAAACGGAGAAACCTGTGCTGTGGAGCGGGAGAGGGAGCCTGTTTTAACACAGGAGGAGATTCTTACGATCTGCGGCCTGGATACACTGTTTACCATTTACTACGAAGTTGAACGGATCGACCGGAACCGGGACTATATCATTTATTAAGATCGTTACGGGCCACGCAGGTAAGGTAACGATGCATTCGGAAAGGAGAAGATATCGTATGCAGAATTTTACGTTTTATGCCCCTACCTATTTTGTATTCGGGAAGGATACGGAAAAACAGGCAGGCAGTATGGTGAAGCAATTCGGAGGCACTAAGGTGCTGATCCATTACGGTGGAGGAAGTGTGGTACGTTCCGGATTGCTGGATCGTGTGAAGGCTTCTCTGGAAGCAGAAGGCATCTCCTATACGGAATTGGGCGGCGTAAAGCCCAATCCTCGTAGCGGCCTGGTATATGAAGGCATCAAGCTTTGCAAAGAAGAGAAGGTGGATTTTATTCTGGCAGTAGGCGGTGGAAGTACCATTGATTCCTCCAAGGCCATTGCATCCGGTGTAGTATATGACGGAGATTTCTGGGATTTTTATTGCGGAAAGCCCATTGAAAAGGCTCTTCCCGTAGGAACCATCCTGACCATCGCTGCAGCAGGCAGTGAGGGCAGTCCGGATTCGGTTATTACCAGAGAAGAAGATATGATGAAACGAGGGGCCAGCGGAAATGCTATCCGTCCCAGGTTCAGTATCTTAAACCCGGCACTGACACAGACTCTGCCTCCTTATCAGACGGCTGCCGGTATTACGGATATCATGGCCCATCTGTATGAGCGTTATCTTACCAATACCGAGGAAGTGGAAGTGACCGACCGTCTCATTGAAGCCCTTCTTCTTACTATGAAGCATGAAGGCCCCAGAGTCATTGAGGACCCGAATAATTACGAAGCCAGAGCCAATATTATGTGGGCCGGCATGATGGCACACAATAATTCCTGCGGTGTAGGCCGTTCACAGGATTGGAACAGCCACAATATTGAGCATGAATTATCGGCATTGTACGATTGCGCCCACGGTGCCGGCCTTGCAGTGACCATGCCTGCAGTATTCCGTTATGTGATGAATCACAATGTGATGCGTTTTGCTCAGGTGGCTACCAGAGTATGGGGCTGCAGCATGGATTTTGCGCATCCGGAAGCGACCGCATTGGAAGGGATCGCTAAGATGCAGGCTTTCTTTACCTCCATCGGTATGCCTTCGGATTTCGCAGGGATCGGCGCTAAAGAAGAAGATATTCCGACCCTGGTAGAGAATCTTTGCTGTGGTAACGGAAGAGACGGTACGATCTCCGGTTTTGTTACGCTGGATAAAGAAGATTGTACCAGGATATACAAGATGATGGTGTAGGAACCCTTTGAACAGAAAGAGATACAGAGAGATAGAGATATAGAACAAAAAGCAATCCAAGAAAAAGCATTTCTTCCCGGTATGAGAAGAAATGCTTTTTTAGTAAAATTCAGAGGAAAGACGTCCTTCTTCCAGCATCTGCAGGATGGTAGAAGAGGTTTGAGCCTGAAGAGCCGTGGCATCCGGTACAGAGCCGTCAATGGAAAAGGTACAGATCTTTTCCGGATAGTCGTTCTTTTCAGAGCCGGTCTTTCCGTATAAAGTAAGGGAACCATAGGGATGTTCCTGAAGAAATGCCTGGGAATTATAGGTCAGTTCTTTCCGGTAAATCTCGTTGGCGGCACATACGGCCCTGGTAAGAGGCTCCAGTTCGTCCGTATTTTGCAGCAGAATGCCGGGTCTTATGGAATAGCTGAAGTCTTCAAATAATGCAGAGATCTCATCCGCGTACTGATCCCGGACGACATTGGCGTAGTCACTTTGATATTGAACGCCACCTTCTTCGGTTATGCTGCGATAAACCTGAAATTCCAGTTCCCGGTCCATGGAATGGAAATAATAGATAATATGGTCCGGGCTATTGTAGATCTGCTCATAGGAAATAAGCTCACAGGCTTCACTGCAGGTATCTTTTACATACTTAAGAACCGAAATTTTGTGAGGAACTGCTTCCGTCCGTGAAGAAACGGAGGAGCAGGCAGTGAGCAGAACAGATAGCAGCAGGGTAATCAATAATAATCTTGTCTTTAACATAAAAACTCCTAAATCAAGGTACGCTTTATGATACTACATTTTGAGGGGAAGGGGTACATCCGAAAACAGAAGAAAAAAAGATCGAAATAAAATGAGAAAATTTATTATAAAAACGACAGAATGATTGGAGTTAGTCTGGTATAATCATAGAGGAAAGTCCATATAACGATTAAC
>JAIKYN010000058.1 GCA_024683155.1 Lachnospiraceae bacterium
AACGAAGAGACCGGTGAGCTGGAAGACGAAGAAGATGCAAATGAAGATTTGGATGATGAATTGGACGATGAATACGAAGAAGCCGATGCCAGCAACTTTGCGGCGGCCCTTTCGGATTTAGCGGGATTTGATGAAGAATAAGGGAGGAGTTAGAAAATGCCTGATAACAGAGAAGCTACAAACCAGCCGATCGAGTTTGATGCGATCCAGATCGGCTTGGCATCTCCGGAAAAGATCAGAGAGTGGTCTCGGGGCGAGGTGAAAAAGCCGGAGACCATCAACTATCGTACCTTGAAGCCTGAGAAGGACGGACTCTTCTGCGAAAAGATCTTCGGACCTACAAAGGACTGGGAATGCCACTGCGGCAAGTATAAAAAAATTCGTTACAAAGGCGTTGTCTGCGATCGCTGCGGTGTGGAAGTCACCAAGGCATCCGTTCGTAGAGAACGTATGGGACACATTGAGCTGGCCGCTCCCGTTTCCCACATCTGGTACTTTAAGGGGATCCCTTCCCGTATGGGACTGATCCTGGACCTGTCTCCCCGTGTATTGGAGAGAGTTCTTTACTTTGCATCCTACATCGTGTTGGATCCCGGTGACAGCAACCTGTCTTATAAGCAGATCCTCACCGAAAGTGAGTACGTGGATGCCAGAGAGCAGTATGGCGACACTTTTAAGGTAGGCATGGGTGCGGAATCCATCCAGGAGCTTTTAAAAGCCATCGACCTGGACAAAGAGGCAGAAGAGTTAACGGCAGAGCTTGAAAACTCCACCGGCCAGAAGCGTGCCCGTATCATCAAGAGACTGGAAGTGGTAGAAGCTTTCCGGGAGTCCGGTAACAAGCCGGAATGGATGATCCTAAACGTGATCCCCGTGATTCCTCCGGATCTTCGCCCCATGGTACAGCTGGACGGCGGCCGTTTTGCCACCTCCGACTTAAACGATCTGTATCGTCGTATCATCAACAGAAATAACCGTTTGCGTCGTTTGCTGGAGCTGGGCGCTCCCGAGATCTTCGTGCGAAACGAAAAGCGTATCCTGCAGGAAGCGGTAGACGCCCTGATCGACAACGGCCGTCGCGGTCGTGCGGTGACCGGCCCCGGTAACCGCGCATTAAAGTCACTTTCCGATATGTTAAAGGGTAAATCCGGACGTTTCCGCCAGAACCTTCTGGGAAAGCGTGTTGACTACTCCGGACGTTCCGTTATCGTGGTAGGTCCTGAATTAAAGATCTATCAGTGCGGTCTGCCCAAGGAAATGGCTATCGAGCTCTTTAAGCCTTTCGTTATGAAGGAACTGGTGGAAAACGGTACCGCTCATAACATCAAGGGCGCAAAGAAGATGGTAGAAAAACTGCAGCCCGAAGTTTGGGATATCCTGGAAGAAGTCATCAAGGAGCATCCGGTTATGTTAAACCGTGCACCTACACTGCATCGTCTGGGAATCCAGGCATTTGAGCCCATCCTGGTAGAGGGTAAGGCTATTAAGCTGCATCCCTTAGTATGTACTGCTTACAATGCCGACTTCGACGGAGACCAGATGGCAGCCCATCTGCCCCTGACAGCGGAAGCCCAGGCTGAGTGCCGGTTCATGCTGCTGTCTCCCAACAACTTGTTAAAGCCTTCCGATGGTGGTGTGGTTGCGGTACCTTCCCAGGATATGGTGCTCGGTATTTACTACATGACCCAGCAGCGCGACGGAGCTTTGGGTGAAGGTAAGTTCTTTAAGTCCATCAATGAGGCGATTTTGGCCCAGGAGAACCACGAACTTTCCTACCATGCAAAGATCAAGATCAGAGTACATAAGACCCTGGCGGACGGCACGGTAAAGACAGGCATCGTGGAGTCCACCTTGGGACGTATGATGTTCAATGAGATCATTCCCCAGGATCTGGGCTTTGTGGATCGTTCCGTGGAAGAAAACTTACTCCTTCCCGAGATCGACTTTTTGGTAAAGAAAAAGGATCTGAAAGACATCCTTGAAAAACTGATGAATACTCATGGCGCTACCAAGACCGCAGAGGTTCTGGATGACATCAAGGCAATGGGATACAAGTATTCCACCCTTGCAGCCATGACCGTATCCGTATCCGATATGACGGTTCCCGCCCAGAAGCAGGAACTCATCGAAAAGGCTGAGGAAACTGTAGAATCCATCAAACGACAGGCTGCCCGCGGTCTTTTGACCGAGAGAGAACGTTCGAAGCAGGTAGTTGAAGTTTGGAAGGAAACCGACGCGGAACTGACCAAAGACCTGTTGGATGGTTTGGACCAGTACAACAACATCTTTATGATGGCTGATTCCGGAGCCCGTGGTTCCGATAAGCAGATCAAGCAGCTGGCCGGTATGCGTGGACTTATGGCGGATACCCAGGGTAACACTATCGAACTTCCTATCAAGTCCAACTTCCGTGAAGGTCTGGACGTTTTGGAATACTTCATGTCCGCACACGGAGCGCGTAAAGGACTTTCCGATACCGCTCTTCGTACCGCAGACTCCGGTTACCTGACCAGACGTCTGGTAGACGTATCCCAGGAACTGATCATCCGCGAGGGTGACTGCTGTGAAGGAACGGATCGTGAGATCCCGGGTATGGAAGTGGAATCCTTTACCTATGGAAAGGAAATGATCGAGGAGTTACAGGAGCGTATCACCGGACGTTATACCTGCGAGAGCATCTATGACAAAGACGGCAATATGATCGTGAAAAAGAACCATATGATCACTCCCCGTCGTGCGGAAGCCATTATGAAGAACGGCGTGGATGAAAACGGAGAGCCTATCTCCAAGGTAAAGATCCGTACCATCCTTACCTGCCGTTGCAAGAACGGTGTCTGTGCGAAGTGCTATGGTGCCAACATGGCATCCGGTCAGGCGGTACAGGTGGGTGAAGCCATCGGTATCATCGCCGCACAGTCCATCGGTGAGCCCGGTACACAGCTTACAATGAGAACCTTCCATACCGGTGGTGTGGCAGGTAGCGATATCACCCAGGGTCTTCCCCGTGTAGAGGAGCTTTTTGAGGCAAGAAAGCCGAAGGGACTTGCCATTGTAACGGAGATCGCCGGTGTAGCCGAGATCAAAGATACAAAGAAGAAACGTGAGATCGTTGTGACCAATAACGAGACAGGAGATTCCAAGACTTACCTGATCCCCTACAGCTCACACATCAAGGCAAATATCATGGACGGTACCGTGCTGCGGGCCGGTGATGCTTTGACCGAAGGTTCCATTAACCCTCACGATATCTTAAAGATCAAGTCGCCCCGTGATGTACAGGATTATATCTTAAGCGAAGTACAGCGTGTGTACAGACTGCAGGGTGTGGATATCAACGACAAGCACATCGAAGTGATCGTTCGTCAGATGATGAAGAAAGTCCGCATCGAGACCGCAGGAGATTCCGATCTTCTTCCCGGCTCTACCGCAGACAGATTGGACGTGGAGGAGATCAACGAGAGACTGGCGGCAGAAGGCAAGGAAGAAGCCACCTACAGCCAGGTTCTTTTGGGAATCACAAAGGCTTCCCTGGCGACCAATTCCTTCCTGTCCGCTGCATCCTTCCAGGAGACCACAAAGGTTCTGACAGATGCGGCCATCAAGGGCAAGGTGGATCCGTTGATCGGTTTAAAGGAAAACGTGATCATCGGAAAGCTGATCCCTGCCGGAACAGGTATGAAGCGCTACGCCAATATCCGCTTAAATTCCGACTACAACATGCAGATGAAGGAAAAAGTGGAGGAAGCTGCCACAGAAGAGGTAGTGGAGATCGAAGAGGAAGTCGTAGCTGCAGAAGATTGATCATCGGTTTTTAGTTGACAATCTGCATACGGGAATATATAATATTGTGGCATGCGTGTGGAAACACACGTATCGCCACAATATTTTTTTGCAAAAGAAATGTTGTGAAAGAAAAATCTAAAAAGAAAGTGAGGTGAAAAGAATGCCGACATTTAACCAGTTAGTCAGAAAAGGTAGACAGACTTCCACAAAGAAGTCCAACTCTCCGGCTCTTCAGAGAGGTTTCAATTCCCTGAGAAAGAAACCCACAAACACATCTTCTCCCCAGAAGCGTGGCGTTTGCACAGCCGTTAAGACCGCTACCCCTAAGAAGCCGAACTCAGCTCTTCGTAAGATCGCCAGAGTACGTCTTTCCAACGGAATCGAAGTGACCAGCTACATCCCCGGTGAAGGACACAACCTTCAGGAGCATAGCGTGGTTTTAGTTCGTGGCGGAAGAGTAAAGGACCTGCCCGGTACACGTTACCATGTGATCCGTGGTACCTTGGATACCGCAGGTGTTGCTGACAGAAAGCAGGCTCGTTCCAAGTATGGCGCTAAGCGTCCCAAGGCTGCCAAATAATCATCTTATTAAAATGGCAAAAACGAGCAAACATGCAGTATGAACATACGAAATAAAATAGGTTAGTGTTTGTATTTTTTTCACATTAATATAAGCATGAACACATTTTTAGGTTTCAGATGTGAGTACCGATGATCAAATTTTAATGATTTAGGAGGGAAGAAACGTGCCACGTAAAGGACATACGATTAAAAGAGACGTTCTTGCGGACCCGATTTACAACTCAAAGGTAGTGACCAAGCTGATCAACAACATCATGTTGGATGGCAAGAAGGGTATTGCCCAGAAGATTGTTTACGGTGCGTTTGCAAGAGTCGAAGAAGAAGCCGGAAAGCCGGCATTGGATGTTTTTGAAGAGGCGATGAACAACGTGATGCCTGTACTCGAAGTAAAGGCCAGACGTATCGGTGGTGCCACCTATCAGGTACCGATCGAAGTACGTCCGGATCGTCGCCAGGCGTTGGGCTTAAGATGGCTGACCAATTTCTCCAGAAACCGTTCCGAAAAGACGATGGAAGAGAGACTGGCAAAGGAAATCTTAGATGCATCAAACAATACCGGTGCAGCCGTAAAACGTAAAGAAGAAATGCACAGAATGGCAGAGGCTAATAAAGCATTTGCGCATTACAGATTTTAAGGAGGGATTACTTTGGCAGAAAGAGCATACCCCCTGGAGAGAACCAGGAATATCGGTATCATGGCTCATATCGATGCTGGTAAGACCACTTTGACCGAGCGTATTTTATATTATACCGGTGTAAACTATAAGATCGGTGAGACCTATGAGGGTACTGCTACCATGGACTGGATGGAGCAGGAACAGGAAAGAGGTATCACGATCACATCAGCTGCTACCACTTGCCACTGGACTCTGGAAGAGTTCACAAAGCCCAAGAAGGGCGCACTTGAGCATCGTATCAACATCATCGACACTCCCGGTCACGTAGACTTCACTGTAGAAGTTGAACGTTCCCTGCGTGTCCTTGACGGTGCTGTAGGTGTGTTCTGTGCAAAGGGCGGTGTGGAGCCTCAGTCAGAGAACGTATGGCGTCAGGCTGATACATACAACGTACCGAGAATGGCATTCATCAATAAGATGGATATCTTAGGCGCTAACTTCTATGGCGCTGTGGATCAGATCCGCAATCGTCTCGGTAAGAACGCCATCATGCTTCAGTTACCCATCGGCAAGGAAGACACATTCAAGGGAATCATCGATCTGTTTGAGATGAAGGCTTATATCTTCAACGATGACAAGGGTGATGATATCACTGTTTGCGACGTTCCCGATGATATGAAGGATGATGCTGAACTTTATCATGCTGAACTGGTTGAGAAGGTCTGCGAATTAGACGATGACCTTATGATGCAGTTCTTAGAGGGTGAAGAGCCCGCTGTTGAAGACATGAAGAAAGCACTGCGTGCTGCTACCTGCGATTGCAGAGCTGTACCTGTGTGCTGCGGTAGTGCATATCGTAACAAGGGCGTTCAGAAGCTTCTGGATGCTGTCCTTGAGTATATGCCTGCTCCTACAGACGTACCTGACATCAAGGGTGTTGACCTGGATGGCAACGAAGTTACAAGACACTCATCCGATGATGAGCCTTTCGCCGCACTTGCATTCAAGATCATGACCGATCCCTTCGTTGGTAAGCTGGCATTCTTCAGAGTTTACTCCGGTACCATGAAGTCCGGATCTTATGTATTAAATGCAACCAAGGACAAGAAAGAACGTGTTGGCCGTATCCTTCAGATGCACGCTAACCATCGTTCCGAGCTGGATGAAGTATTCTCCGGTGATATCGCTGCTGCTGTAGGTTTCAAGCTTACAACGACCGGTGATACCATCTGTGATGAGCAGCATCCCGTTATTCTTGAGTCCATGGTATTCCCTGAGCCCGTTATCGAGCTTGCGATCGAGCCTAAGACCAAAGCCGGTCAGGGTAAGATGGGTGAAGCTCTTGCGAAGCTGGCAGAAGAGGATCCTACCTTCCGTGCTCACACGGATCAGGAAACCGGCCAGACCATCATCGCAGGTATGGGCGAGCTGCACCTGGAGATCATCGTTGACCGTCTGCTTCGTGAGTTCAAGGTAGAAGCGAACGTCGGTGCTCCTCAGGTTGCTTACAAGGAAACCTTTACAAAGCCTGTTGATCAGGAATACAAATATGCGAAGCAGTCCGGTGGTCGTGGTCAGTACGGTCACTGTAAGGTTCGTTTCGAGCCTATGGATGCAAACGGTGAAGAACTGTTCAAGTTCGATAGCGAAGTTGTCGGCGGTGCGATTCCCAAGGAATACATCCCTGCTGTCGGCGAAGGTATCGAAGAGGCTACGCAGGCCGGTACACTTGGCGGCTTCCCTGTAGTTGGTATCCATGCAACTGTTTATGATGGTTCTTACCATGAAGTCGACTCTTCCGAAATGGCATTCCACATTGCCGGTTCCATGGCATTCAAGGAAGCTATGAAGAAGGCAGCGCCTACTCTGTTAGAGCCTATCATGAAGGTTGAAGTTACTATGCCTGAAGATTACATGGGCGACGTTATCGGCGATCTGAACTCTCGTCGTGGTCGTGTGGAAGGTATGGATGATCTGGGCGGCGGAAAGATCGTAAGAGCGTTCGTTCCCCTTGCTGAGATGTTCGGTTATTCTACCGATCTTCGTTCCAGAACCCAGGGTCGTGGTAACTACTCTATGTTCTTCGAGAAATATGAGCCCGTTCCCAAGAACGTTGCTGAAAAGATTCTTGCAGGACGTGCTGCAAACTAAATTCAAAACTGCCGTTTCGGGCAGACGCTTTACCTGCCCGAAACGCTTAAAAAGTGCTTGAAATATAAGGCACTTTCTCATATAATTTGAGTTAACGGTTGAATTTTCGTAACAAACATTTTTAGGAGGATATTTTAAAATGGCTAAAGCTAAATTTGAAAGAACAAAACCCCATTGTAATATCGGTACTATCGGCCACGTAGATCACGGCAAGACTACTCTTACCGCTGCTATCACAAAGGTTCTGGCTGATAGAGAAGGCTTAGGCTCTTCCGTAGCATTCGATCAGATCGATAAGGCTCCCGAAGAGAAGGCTCGTGGTATAACGATCTCTACTGCTCATATCGAGTATGAGACAAAGAATCGTCACTATGCACACGTTGACTGCCCCGGCCATGCTGACTACGTTAAGAACATGATCACCGGTGCTGCTCAGATGGATGGTGCTATCCTTGTAGTAGCTGCTACCGATGGTGTTATGGCTCAGACCAAGGAGCACATCCTGCTTGCTCGTCAGGTAGGCGTTCCTTACATCGTAGTATTCATGAACAAGTGCGATATGGTTGATGATGATGAAATCCTTGACCTGGTTGAGATGGAAATCAGAGACCTGCTGAATGAGTATGAGTTCCCCGGCGATGATACACCTATCATCCGTGGTTCCGCTCTGAAGGCTCTGGAAGATCCCAACGGTGAGTGGGGTGCAAAGGTTGTTGAGCTGATGGATACAGTTGATTCTTATATCCCTGATCCTAAGCGTGACGTTGATAAGCCTTTCATCATGCCTGTAGAGGACGTATTCACTATCACTGGTCGTGGTACTGTTGCTACCGGCCGTGTTGAGGTTGGTACCCTTAAGCTGAACGAGGAAGTTGAAATCGTTGGTATTAAGGAAGAGAAGAAGAAGACAGTTGTTACCGGTATCGAGATGTTCCGTAAGATGCTGGATCAGGCTGAAGCTGGTGATAACATCGGTGTTCTGCTTCGTGGTGTTAACCGTGACGAAATCGAAAGAGGACAGGTTCTTGCTCATCCCGGAACTGTTCACTGCCACACAAAGTTTACCGCTGAGGTTTATATCCTGACCAAGGACGAAGGTGGTCGTCATACACCTTTCTTCAACAACTACAGACCTCAGTTCTATTTCAGAACAACTGACGTTACCGGTGTTTGCGAGTTACCTGCAGGTACAGAGATGTGCATGCCTGGTGATCACGTAACCATGAGCGTTGAGCTGATTCACCCCATCGCTATGGATCAGGGTCTTACATTCGCTATCCGTGAGGGTGGCCGTACAGTAGGTTCCGGTCGTGTAGCTACTGTTGTTGACTAATTCTCGGTAATTAGAAGATATTCAGTGAAATGATCAAGGGTTTCGATGAAGAGATTCATCGAAACCCTTTTTTATAGTCCGGGAAGTTATTCAAAACAAACTGAAATATTATATAATTGAAAATAAAAATTCTGTCATAAAATCATGATTGTCTAAAGGAATGTAAAGATAATAATGTTATACTGTTAACAATAAAATTTCTTGTGGGGGCATTTTTATGCAGAAGAGTATGAAATTACAGATCGCAGAGCAGCTAAACGAGCTTGCGAAAGAAAAGAGAAACGATAAACTTACCGTCACTGATCTGGTAGAGAAGTGTAAAATCTCCCGCCAGACCTTCTATTATCATTTTCGGGATATTCCGGATGTGATCGACTGGTATATTAATAAGGACATTGATGATAAGCTTCGTCTTTCCATTGATGAAGGTCTTAAGATCGGTACGGTACGTACCTTCGTGGATGTTCTTATGAACTGTGAACCCATCATTCAGTATGGTATGGCAACCAGCCGTATGTGGAGAGTGGATGACATTCTGGTAGCAACGTTACGACGGGTTCTTAAGAAGCTGTTACAGGCAGAAAATCCCGGAAGAGATCTGAACACTCCGGAGACCAAGCTGCATCTGGATTTTTCCGCTTATGGAGTAAGTGGTGCGATCTACCAGAATATGCTTACGGTAAAGCAGGATCCCGATCTTCTGGCCAAAGAAATTTATGCGATCCTGACTTCCATGCGATCCATTCAGCTGAATTGATCATAGCTTACTATACATCTTTCTGGTCCCTGTTGCGTCGTTCACTTCCCTTGAATAATCATAGGAAGTTTGGCATAATTAAAACATCCGAGTATAAATGATGATGTATAGAAAGGCTATCTTTTATGCAGTACTATAACATACACTACGATCTCTGTGCGTTGGCCGTATGTGTATTAACCTTATATTGTGTCATTTCCAAAAAGGGAATGAACAAGTCTCAGAACAAGGTCTTCTTTGTCATTGTTCTGGGTGAATTGGTTGCGGATATTTTTGACATTGTCAGCTCCATTGCGAATGTACAGCCGGAGGTTTTTCCGGAGTTTGCAAGGGATGCTTTCAATGTCATGTTTTTATTATCCCATAATTTCATGCCTTATTTCTTTGTCACTTATGTTTCCGTGGTCAGTGGTGATTACCTGAAGCGGAAGCTGTCTTATTATCTGCTCTTAAGCATCCCTCTGGATATCGATCTTGTGATCCTGTATCTGAACAGTCATTTCCGCTGGGTATTCTATTACGACGAACAAGGCTATTACTGTCATGACTATATGATGGCGTGGCTGTATGTGGGTGCATTTATCTATATCGCCTATGCGATCTATCTGGTGTTCAAAAATCACCGGGCCATGCAACCTCAGAAGTGGAGAGCAATCCTGTTCTTCGTGTTTATGTCTGCGGTGTCCATCGTTTACCAGATCTTTCATCCGGAAATGCTGGTGGAGATGTTCTTCCAGAGCATCGGTTTTCTTGGCATGCTCTTTACCCTGGAAAACGAGGACGAATTGCGCAATCCTATTACGGGAGCCTGTAACCGGCACGCGTTTCTCATTGATAACCAGATGTACATGGAAAACCA
>JAIKYN010000106.1 GCA_024683155.1 Lachnospiraceae bacterium
TCCTTCACTTCACGGATGACATTCTGTAAGGTCTCGATAAACTCGTTGATACCGTCACTGATGGTCTGCAGTTCGGTACGGCTTTTGATCTTGATACGGGCGGTCAGGTCACCGTGGCCTTCATTGACGTTATGAATGATGGCCTGTAATTCTCTGGCGATGGAAGCCACGACATTGCTGACACGGATCATGTTCACGATGGCACCAAGGATGATCAGCACGACAATGGCAACGATACCCATGTTGATCTCTTTTTTTACCTGAGCAATGGTTCCGTCCAGACGAGCTCCCAGTCCCTGTACCAGCGTATCGGCAGCCGCATCGGCTTCTTTCAGATAAACGACCGCATCTTTATAAGCGGGTGCATAGACTCCGTTGGAAATATCGGCAGTATAAGCACTGCTGTTTTCTTCCACACGATTAACGATCTCCGTAGCGGATTCGATCATGGTTCCGGTGGCGGTAAGAAGGTTCTCCGTAATGGCAGCCCCGTTCTCCGCTTCACTGACCAGGATGCTGTCCTTCAGATAGGCTGAGGTCTCTTCCAGGTTCCCTAAGGCTTCCCGGATCTCTTCCAGATAAACGGTTACATAATTATCGTTGTATTTGATGTAATTCAAGGTGGATATATCCGCATTCACTGCGCTGATATAGGTGTTCATCAGCCCCAGCTGCTGCACCAGCACGGTTTCTTCCGTGCTGACGGAAACAGAAGTATCACGGATGGTGGTAATGTCTTTACTGATGGAAATCAGGATGCCCAGAACGGCAACCAGGATCAGAACGTTCACTGCTACATTCTGAAAGATGATCTTCTCGTAGAACTTGGTTTTCTTACCTGCTTTTTGTGCGTTCGACGTACTCATAACAAATTACCCTCTCTTTTTTACAGATTTAATTTGCTCCCCGGCGCAAATTATATGTATTATAGTTGATTTTCTCTAAGAAATACAGATTATCGGCATGTTTTTCCCAAAAAAGAAAGGTGAGAACTTTGTTCTCACCTTATCCCCACGTAAAATCAAACAAACACAACAACAATCAACTCAACTATTTTGTTAGGATCATTATTACACAGAAACATCATAAATGCAATATCGTATTTCAAAATATTTTCACTTTATGATATTTATATTCAAAAAACCTAGTTTTTATCCTTCTTTTCCGACTTCAGATGGACGATTCGTACCAGACTGTAGCCGAAGATAGCGATGAGCAGTACATGAAAGACAGCCAAAATGCCGTAGTACCATGGATTTGAGCCCACCATTTCCATAAAGCGTGCCCAGAAGCCTGTTTGTGTAAGTCCCGGGTCGGATAAGCCTTCTTTGTAGATCCCAAGCAGACCCACGCCGTCGGTCAGGGCAGAGATCACGGTGAGCAGGGAAATTATTCCCAAAAGGGCATTCATCTTCTTCTCATTTTCCTTCTCGCTGTCCTCTTTCTGCAATCTGGAAAGCTCCGTCAAAGACTCGATGCCCAAAGACAGGCTCTCCATATCTTCCTTCACCTGCAGACGACTCTGAAGGTATTCGAAGAAGTCGTTCTGATGTTGCACGTGACTTACGGACATGTAGATGCTCTTCATGGAAAATACATTGATCTCCGACAACAGATGCTCCATCTTCTGGCCGGTCACGCCTTCATCCAGGTAGCTGTCCGGATTGGCGGAAAGTTCCTGTGTGATCCGTCGCTGGTAATTGTTCAGGGCATAGGACTGATGCAGCGCCAGAATGAAGAACAGGAAGTAATCCACCCGGATCTTCCCTGCAAGGCCCTGCCCGTAAAAGATCTGATTATCTTCGCTTCGCAGGGCAAAATAGCCGGCACCGTCTCTGGTAGCAAACCATCTGCAGCCCTCGAAGGGTTCGTACATACGCTCCCGCACCGCTGCGGAAATATGGTATTTACTGGTATATCCGTTGGAGAAATAATAGGCCGCTTTCTCCAGGTCCGCCATGGCATCTTCTGCCACTGCCTGCTGATGTTGCTCGCTGTCCTCTGTTTCATCCAGTAGCAGGTAAGAAAACATAATGGCCTTATCCGGCACTTCCCTCGCGGGACGGATCTCATTCCCCTGTGCATCGTTCTTAGGCTTCGTGAACGAAGGATCGAAGAAATGTAAGGCTAACTTTCCTTCCCCGTGAGGCTGCGAAGGATCCGGCTGATCTCCTGCCAGAAGATCCTCCAGGATCTGTGCCAGCAGTTTTCCGCTTTCATACTTTTTCGGTTTTTCTCCCTCTGTTCCAAGAAGAAGCTGGGTTCCGTCGGCCCGGTGCAGCTCTTTGATCTTGTTCTGGAAGTAAACGATATCCTCCAGATCCATGGCTTCCTTGCCATCTCCCAGCTGCAGTTCATACCACAGGATCCCTACGTTGGTGCGGAAATAATACACACCCAGGTCCGACATGTGGACCAGCATTTCCTTCTGATTGCCTTTATTACGGAACCGGAAGGTCATCTGTCCCTGCTCGTTCAGGTATCCTGCCGGCAGGCTCTTTAAGTCAAAGGTCCAGTTCTTGCCGGGATTACGGTTCTTCTCATCGTCCTTTAACAAAGACTCCACGATATATTCATAGGCATCGGATTCATGACGAGGCTTTTCGGCTACCCGGAACGCACGGCTCTGTTCAAAGAGCCGGCTCATGCGCTCATAGCAGGCATTCTCCCTTGTCTTCTTCGGCAGACGGTAGCTTCCGTGCAGCGCCACAAAGAAAGGAACCGCATACCGCAGTACCATTCCTTCCTTTCCCATATCACAGATCTTCAGATTCATATCACCCATACTTCTACCTGACCGTTCCCATTCTGTGTTTCTTAATTCTTTGCATAGATCAGCATGCTACGCTTCCTTGTACTCCAGGATGGCCCGCAGCTGTTCCATGAACAGGTCATCCCACTTGGGGATCTCAATGCGCTCTCCCCCTAATATTTTGCAATTAGTCACATCCGATTGCAATCCATAAGTTGCATCTTGTTCCGACCTGGCCAGAGAAAATCCGGAGGTAAAGAGCTTACCTTCCTCGTGGTTGTTCATCCTGGTCTGGGCCACAACGGAATAGCGAAGGAGTATATTCCGGAACATGATGGATACGCTCTTCTTAAGCTTTGTATCGTAGGAGAAGAATTCATCAAATACCCGGCCGTACATGCGGATCATGCTTTCTCTGGGATGGTTAAAGTAAGCGAAGTGATCCAGGCGGTTACGGAATTCCACCTGCCGCTTAAAGCTTCGGTCCACATCCATGAACAGTTCCAGCCCTTCCCGATAGACCGGGTCTGTGTACAACTTACAGAAGGCTATAACGCCGGCGCCGGTACCGCCGCCCCGGGAAGTCTCTGTCAGCTCTCCCGTTTCCTCCTCGGGTACAAACATAGGGACTCCCACCATGTTCATGGCAGCGATCTCGTACAAAAGGGCACCGTCCTTAATATGCACCTTCTTAGAAGGCACCATAAGGGTTCTTCTGACATCTCCCTCCGGAACAGCATCTGTCCAGAACAGCTTCACGTAGGCATAACCCAGCTGCATATACATGAGGTCCCGCTCCCGCAGATATGCCCAGGAGATCAGCTGTGCATAAAGGCTGTTAAGGATAATGGAGTAATTCACGATATTGTGCAGCTCCAGGCGGTTCTTAAGCTTGGCATAACGATGGTATTCCCGGGTCTCTTCCTCGGTCCTTGTACCGGGTTTTTTATTGAAAATGGTGCGCAGACTTCTGGTAAGGAGCAGGTATTCCCGCACTTCCTCCACGGTAATGGGCCTGGTGGCAGCCCCCAGCAGCTTCTCGTTACCATACATCTGTGCAAACACAATGTTCCGGTTTACCGCAGGAACGCCGCCTACAAAGTAAGGCGTCGCCACACTGCCTTCGATACAGCATTCCTTGTGGAATTCCCGGGCTGCCTCATATTCCTTTCCCTCGGTTGCCGTAAAGTCCAGATAGTGGGAAAGATAACGGGCATACTCTGTTTCATTGGCATAGTAATCATAGGGATTCTGGCTTACCTGTCCCACGAACACCTTGGTAAACTGCAGCATCTTAAGGATCCTGCCATACTGCAGGATCTTCTCTTCGGTATCAGCGCCCCGTTTGTTATGAATGGACGCTGCCCGGTTATCCACGTTATTAAGAAACGTAAGATACCCGCGGATCTTCCCGATGAGCATATTGATCTCCAGTGCCCCCAGGAAATGTCCCGTCACATACCAGGCCAGACACAGCTCATCGTTGGCGATCTCCCGGATATAGTCAAAAGTATGGGCCGACCAGGAAGACGCAAATTCCGCTTCCGTCATAGAGGAAGAACCATGCATAAAGGGACGGAGCAGGAAACCGAATACCTCCTGCATCTCTTCACTTTGCATATAGGTCACAAAGGCCCTGCGGGTGGCGTTATAAAGCAGCACCTTAAAGTGGGCAAACAGCTGCGCCTTTTCTTCCGAAGCCGCCTGCTTGCGCATATTGTTATTCTGCATGTTCACGTCGGTGATCAGCAGTTCGCATACATCCTGAAAGGCAGCATTCTCCCCCAGAATGGAAATACGCTGCCGGAAGGAATTCATGGCAACGGTATGGCTCCTGTCATGATCCTCCGCTTCCATCCGGTCAAAGGCTTCCATTACCCTGCGGATGACATCGGGTTGTTGCAGAAAGCTGAAATAATACACCTCTTTCAGCAGGAAAAACAGGCAGGCATGATACTGCATCATCAGTTCGGAATCCGGCTTTAAGAGGCTGGCTTCATTGTTCGGATTCCGGGGCAGGATGATGGAAGTATACAGTTCATTCCCATCCCTGAACAGCCTCTGGAAGCCGGGGGTATGATGCTGGTCCGCCTTTTCCTTGCGATAGAGTTCATCCATCAGCCGGGTGATATCTTCGTTGGTATAGAACATCAGCACGTTGTTGCTGTACCATCTGCGGCGGTACATACGGCCAAGCTCCATGTATTCTCTGGCACACAGAAGCTTGATGAGACGATGGTTTTCGCCCACGGCACTGCTGGTGTAATGGAAATTATGATTTCTGGTAATGCGCAGGCTGTCCCGGATGGCCAGTACCAGCTCCACCGGATTGGCATCGTAAAGCTCGGTTCCTGCCCAGTTGCTCATTCCTCCGAAGAATCGCAGGATCCTGCGGGTGGCATCCTTATACACCGCCTGCTTTAAATACTTGATGCGGACATAGAGCACATCGTCCGCTTCTCCCTTTTTCCCGTCACGATCTGCCAGAAAGCCTGCCAGATCGGCATCAAAAGCGCTGCGGCCAAAGTTACCCACCGCAAATAAGATACTGCCGCTCATATTTCTCTGAATAGTCTCATCTGCCTTGATCCGCTCGTAGTCAAAGCTGGAAAATCCCTTCTCATAAGCAGGCTGCAAAGCCCCGAAGGATACATCTTCCAGGGAAACGGAAGGCAGATCATCGGGAAGGGCGAAGTGATACACCGCCTTTCCAAGATCGATGAATTTCACGCTGACATAGGAAGTCCACTCACGGAATATTTCTCCCGCCAGCTTCCGGATGCGAAGACGGGAGGGACGGATATGGTTCCGGATGAGAAGACGCTCTGTTACATCCTCTATATATCTTACAAAAAACCGCTGGGTATCCGTCAGAGAAGGCACGCTCATGGCCTGTTTGTAACAGGTCTGCGTGATTTCCTTAAGAGCCCGTAAAAGATACACATTTACATGGACAAAGCGGTCCGGATTATCCTCTTTTTCTCCCACTTCCTCCGCCAGTACCATCATCATATCGTCATATAGCCTTCCGCCAAGAAGCTCTTCTTCCCCTATGGAATCTCCGAAGGAAAAGGCTTCCACGGTCTGATCTGCCTTTGCCCGTTCATACCGCGCAGGGCCGCAATAATACAAAATCAGCAACAGCCGGAACTCCCGGATCATGGCTTCTTTCCCTGCTTTGTCCGCTGCGGCATACTGTTGCATCCAGGTAAATAAAAGGCTCCGTTTGCCATCTCCTCCTGCGATCTGCAGCAGATATCTTCCGTCCTTTTGGACCGGCTGCACCCGCACGTTCTGGTTGCGGATGGATTCTTCCATGGCTTTTAACTGATCCTTCTTGGCATAGTCCCTGTACAGAGCCTTGAAAAAAGCCAGGATCTCCTCATCGGACAGTTCCTTTAGTGCCGCGATATAAGGGCCTTTCTTCTCGGCTTCCAGACAGGTCATGGCAAAGAGGAGCTGTGCCGTTACTTTCTGCAGATCCACCTGCACCCCGTTTTCCGTTACCACACGGCGGAAGGACCGTCGAAGGGATCGTTCGGTGATCTCATCTGCCAGTTTCCGCAGAGTATCTGCATCCCCGCGCACGCCCAGGTCCGGGCCGAACACGGTCTTGCCGGTGCGCTTGTTCATATAGATCTGATACCGGTGAATGCCAAAAAGCGTGCTCTTCTGCTTACTCAGACGCACGTCTTCCGGATCCTCGGGCTTGGGTCTGCGGATCAGGAACTTAATGAGCATCCCGAAGTTCTTCCGCATGAGGAGCTCTTCTTTGGATACCGGGATCAGCTTGTGGTCCGGTGTGTACTGTTTTTTCAGGGGATTGAGAATGCTGTATAAAGACTGGGCTTTCTGATTCAAAGCCTCGATATGACCGGTCATATCCACTTCCGCCGTATCCCTGCCGTCCTTAATGGGGCTGTCGTATAAGATACCGCCCTGTATGCCGTTTTCATCTACACTGACGGCGGTCCTGACGTGGTTTACTTTGGAAATCTTCATGTATATGCTCCGTTTCTGGTTACTTTTTAAAAAAGCCTACTGCATACACCAGTAGGCTTTATTTTCCTTCTTTTGCATAAGTTCCGATTCTGATTTAAAAAAAGGAGGAAAAAATTATGAATTTATCGTCCTTTCACATGGACTGATCTACATTGTTTATTATACAAAATCCCCGTCCTTTTGCAAGGGCGGGGACACCGATTAAACGACAGGTTGAATCAACTGTATAGCTTTATCGTTCCTCACGGAAATAGGAATTACCCAGGGATGCGGGAGGCTGATTCTCCAGCTTGGAACGCTTGCTGGTAATGATCAGGACCACGATGGTCACCACGTAGGGCAGCATTTTCACCAGCTCTTTCCCTGCACGGGATAAGCCGGGAATATAGATGTCCAGGATGTACAGACCACCGAATACCAGAGAGCCCCAGATGGCATGTACGGGATTCCAGGT
>JAIKYN010000109.1 GCA_024683155.1 Lachnospiraceae bacterium
CGCAGCATGCTCCGAAGTCTTGCATCGGTGCTGTAATCCAGGGCGCTGGAAGCATCATCCAGGATCAGGATCTCGGGATGGGCTGCCAGGGCTCTTGCGATCATCACCCGCTGCTTTTGTCCGCCGCTTAAATTGGCGCCTTTGATGGCAGCCAGATGGTCATAGCCATCCTCCAGGGCTTCGATAAAATCCGCCGCCTGGGCATCTGCTGCCGCACGGGCCACTTCTTCTTTTGCAAGATTTCTCCCAAAATTGATATTGCTCTCCAGGGTATCTGCAAAGATTATGTCATTTTGGAATACCACACCGAACTTTCGGTGCAGGGTATCTTTATCGAAGGTTCGCACATCCCGGCCATCGATATACACGCCGCCTTGCTTTGCATCGTAGAAACGCATGAGCAGATGGATGATGGTGGTCTTACCGCAGCCGGTGGCTCCGATGATGCCAAGGCTCTCCCCGTGCTCCAGGGTAAAGTCGATGTCGATCAGGGCATCTTCCGGCGCTTCTTCGCTTCCTTCCCCGATCACATCGTTCAGAGCAGCTGTATTTGCCTTGTTTTCAGCCGGTTCGCCATTTCCATCGGTTTCTGTCAGATCCGACAGATCTTCTCCTTCATAGCGGAAGGTTACGTGATCGAAACGGATGTGGGGATGCGTTACAGAGCCTTTTTCCTTTCCCTGTATATACGGTAATACTTCCCGGTCTGCAGGATCTGCTATATACGGTAATACTTCCTGATCTGCAGGATCTGCCAGGACTTTATCGATACGATCGGCGGAGGCCTTCGCCTTGGAATACATGACAAATACGCGGTTTAATGCCATGACCGCCTGGAGGATCAGATTAAAGTAGGTTAAAAACGCAAGGATAACGCCGGGCTCTGTCTGCCCCGCATTTACCCGAAGGGCACCTACGTATACCACCAGCGTAAGGCCTACGTTCAGGCACAGCTGCATGAAGGGGCCGGGAATGGCCATGATCACGTTGGCATGGATGTCGTCCTTCATCAGTTTCTGGTTGGCTTTTTCATACCGGCGGATCTCGAAGGGTTCCTTGGACAGGGCTTTCACCACACGGATGCCGGTGATGTTCTCGCGCATGATCCGCACCACGTTGTCCATGCGGTTCTGTACTTTGGTATACAGGGGAACACCTTTAATGGTGATGAGAAATACCACGAAGATCAGCAGGGGCACCATAAAACAGAGGATGCCTGCCAGGGCCACATCCATGGTCATGGTAACGGCGATGCCGCCAAGAAGCATGATGGGAGCTCGGATGCCCAGGGTCTGGATCCGCAGCATGAATGCCTGCACATTATAGGAGTCCGAGGTCATGCGGGATGTAAGGGAGGGCAGGGAAAAGGCGTCAAATCGGGAGCCGGATAAGTTCACGGTCTTCCGGAAGAGATCGTCTCGCAGATGATAGATGGACTGACGGGCAACGGAAGCGGCGGTACGGTTTGCACCCACGTTCAGCTGGCGGGTGAGCATGGCCATGACCACCATAAGAAGTCCCCACAGGATCACCGGTCGTAAGGCGCCCAGGGGAACGATGTTATCAATGATATGCTCGAGAATATAGGGCAGAGAAAGTTCCCCCAAGGTTCCCAGGAACTTCAGGGTCATGCCCTTTGATATTGTGCCCAGATAGGGGCGCATGTATTTCCAGATCAGCTTCATTTTTTACTCCACACCCTTCTATCATCCTCTGTTTTACACTGTTTTTCAAGGGACATTTGGTTAGATGCGTTGTACATTTTTACCTCTTGTATACGGTTTTTTACCCCTTGGGTTCTTTTTATTTACAGTTTTCGGGATTACCGTTAGGATAAATGCAGATACAACAAATCGCAGATGCATCACGATCCTTACAGAAACGGACAAAAAATGAAAGTAATCATTGAACTGGATGATCACCTGGATCCGGACGAGATCTTCATTCGCTGCAAAGAAGTAAATGAAGAGGTTCTGGCTCTGCAGCGCTCCCTGGCAGGAGGCGATCTGCGCCGGACACAGATCGAGGTGTACAAAGGGGAAGAACAATGCTTCCTGCCCATTCAGGATATTCTGTTTGCCGAAACCGGCGATCATCAGGTGATGGTGCATACACGCTCTGCCATGTACGCATCGCCCTATAAGCTGTATGAACTGGAAGAACTGCTTCCGCCATCCTTCCTGAGAATATCCAAATCGGCCATCGCAAATACGTCCCAGGTTTTCTCGGTACGCAAAAATGTTACCGGAGCCAGTCCCCTTGCTTTTAAGAATTCTACCAAAACATGCTATGTTTCCAGAAGCTATTTGAAACCGTTTCTGGAAAAAATGCAGGAAAAGAGGTTGTCGAAATGAAAAAAAGAGATTCCGTGATCTTCGGTATCGCACTGATCCTCATCGCTGTGGCCATTTTAGGCGAAGGGCTTAACCTGTTCGGGTCCCTTCCCTTGCTGAAAGTGATCCTTTCCCTTCTCATGGGATTGGGTGCATTATATGATCTGTTTTTTCACAGGCGTTTCTTCCGTCCCCTGGTCCTTATGGGGATCATCGTCTGCCTGTTCCGTGCAGAATTAAAGCTCCTGTCCTTAAGCTACTTTGTGATCATTCTCATCGCCGTTTTACTGGGTCTTGGTCTGGAAATGATCTTCCGCGGCGGAAAAGGACACGTTTTAAGCAAAGGCTTTCAGACCTTCAGCGATTCCATATGCAACGGATATGGCAAATTCGAGGGAGAAGGTAATTATTCCTGTACAGACGGCAATATCAATATTGACAGCGGATTTAATCCCTTTACCGCCTATCTCACCCGGGAATCCATCCGCACCTTAAATATCGATTCCGGTATGGGCGCGGTGACCGTATACATCGGCGATGGTTGCACGCTCATGTCCGGTGCCACTGCCAATATCAGTTCCGGCATGGCTCCGGTGGATGTATATTTTCCTTCCGCCTGGCGGATCCAGATCCAGTCTCAGGACGGAAATGTCAACTATGACTGGGATCCCTTAAATGAACGGCTCCCCGAAGATGCGCCCACCATTTCCCTGAATGTGGGTTCCGGCATGGCTCCGGTGAATATCCATCGTCAGTAAGCGGATTGATTTTTCCCGAGCAGGATCCCTGTGATCCTGCTCTTTTTTCTTTTGCAAAACCACTCGTATGCTCGTATGATTAAGATATAGAAAGCCACATCTTTTGCAGACACAACACAAGGGAAATCCTTGTTCGCACAGGAGCTATTCTTATGAAAGAGAAAAAAACGTTACCCCGCTGGGGGAAGATCCTTCTTACCATCCTTCTGATCCCTGTTTGTCTCATTGTTCTGATCCTTTTTACGTACACCGTAACCGAATATAAGCCGGACGATGTAGAGGAGCAGGAAACGACAGGCTCCGGAGCGGCTTTCCCTTCCAATGAGACAAGTCTTTCTCTTCTTAGCTGGAACATCGGCTACTGCGGACTTTCCGCCAATGAAGACTTCTTCATGGACGGCGGGACCAATGTGCTTCCCGAAAGCCAGGGCGAGGTTCTGGAAAACCTTAAGGCCGTAGAAACCTTCGTAAAAGAACAAAATGCGGATGTTACCTTCCTGCAGGAGATCGATCTCCACAGCAGACGTACGGAGCTGCTGGATGAAGTCGCTGCCATAGACCGGCTTTTTTCAGATCACGAATCCGTTTTTGCCTATAACTACAACTGTTTCTTTGTTCCCATTCCCCTTCCGCCTCTGGGACGGATGGCAGCCGGGCAATATACCTCCTCTGTGTACGATATCGCATCGGCGCAGCGGATCCAGCTCCTCTGCCCCTTTACCTGGCCCACCAGAAGCTGCAACTTAAAGCGATGCCTCCTGGTCAGCCGCATCCCCATTGAAGGTTCCGATAAGGAATGGGTGCTGATCAATCTGCACCTGGAAGCCTATGACAGCGGCGAGGGCAAGATCGCCCAGACCAAAATGCTGGTGGATTTCATGGAAGCGGAATATGCCAAGGGGAACTACGTCATCGCGGCCGGAGATTTTAACCAGTCCTTCTCCAATATCGACGTGTCCATGTATCCGGTTATTGATGAAAACTACTGGCAGTGCGGGCAGCTGGATGCAGAGGCGTTCGGCGACCATTTTGAACTGGTCATGGATACTGCTTATCCCACCTGCCGTTCCCTGGATAAGCCTTATCCCGGCGGACAGCCTGAAGATTTCCAGTTTTATGTCATCGACGGTTTTATTGTGTCTGACAATCTGACCATCGATCATTACGAGACCATTCCTTTGGATTTCCAAAACAGTGACCACAATCCGGTTTATCTGGAAGTCACCATGCACTAATACATACAAAGAGGGTAGCATTATGGAACGAACCGAGTTATTACAAAAAGTAATGGATCAGGCGGTTGCTGATTGCAACGTGGCCGGTGTGAATTTTCTCGTGGCACGGGAAGGAAAGGAGCTTTTATACCTGGAATCCGGTATGGCCGATGTGGAAAACAATCAGCCGATCCGCCGGGATACCATCTTCCGCCTGTTCTCTCAGACCAAACCGGTTACGGCAGTGGCTGCCATGATCTTAATGGAACGCGGACAACTGGACCTCATTTCCCCGGTATCTGAGTTCTTCCCCAGCTACAACGATCAGAAGTATTTTAACAACGGTGTTCCTACGCCGGTACCGGCTCCCATAAGGGTGCAGGACCTGCTGCGTATGACCTCCGGCCTTACCTACGACGACCCATCCCTGTTATCCGGGGCACAGACCAAGGTGATCTTCGATGAGTGCAAGGCCCGTCTTGGTACGGACCATGAAATGACAACCTGTGAACTGGCTTCCCGCTTAGGAGAAGTAACCCTGGAATTTGCTCCCGGCGAGCGGTTCTTATACGGCACCTCCGCCGATGTACTGGGCGCCATTGTAGAAGTGGTATCCGGTATGAAGCTGGGCGAATTCATGAAAAAGGAGATCTTTGATCCCCTGGGAATGAAGGATACGGCGTTCTTTGTACCGGCGGAAAAGCGCTCCCGTTTAGCCAAAGCCTATCGCACGGTTTCCGAAAACGGAAAAGCCCATCTGGAGCCTTACAGTGATAACAATCTGGGGATCTTTTATCCCATGGATCATGCGCCTGCTTATGAAGCCGGCGGTGCAGGTCTTAATTCCACACTGGATGACTATTTAAAGTTTGCCACCATGCTGTTAAACGGCGGAGAATACGGCGGCGTGCGGATCCTGCAGCCTGCCACGGTGAAGTTCATGACAAGCGGCGAGCTGCTGCCGGAGCAGCAACCTTCCTATAATAAGTGGACCGGACTGAACGGTTTCTCTTATAACTGTCTCATGCGGATCTGCAAGAATCCTCCCCAGGCAGGCCTTATGGTCTCTCCCGGGGAATACGGCTGGGACGGCTGGCTGGGCGTCTTCTTTGCCAACCTGCCGCAGGAAAAGATGACCATCCTCATGGGAACCCAGAAGGTGGATGGCGGAACCTTTGATCTGACCCGAAAGTTAAAAAATGTGCTCCTGACCCATCTTTGATCTCTCCGAAATCCTCGTAGGGCAGGGGATTTTCAGTCATCACAAAATCTTAAGAAAGCCTTCCTTGATTTGGAAGGCTTTTTATTTTATGATAGCTGTATTAATCGTATTAGTACAGTTGAAATCTTGCAGAAAGGAGAGAAAGCATGGTTCTATTGGATTCTAAGGATCGCAGACCCATATATGAACAGCTCACCGAAAAGCTTTCGGATCTTATGGTTGCCGGCGTCCTGAAGGAAGAAGAACCGCTACCTTCCGTGCGGAACCTGGCAGCGGAGCTTTCCATCAATCCCAATACGGTACAGCGCTCTTACCTTGAACTGGAACGACGGGGGTTCATTTATACAGTCAAAGGCAAAGGCAGTTTTGTATCCAGTCACCTGGAGATCAGAGAACAGAAAAAGACCGCCATCTATGACGCTTTGGAAGCTTTGATCCAACAGGCCATTGCCATCGACATTTCGGAAGCCGAATTTGCCGGAAAAGTTACGGCGGGCTTTCAGAATGCAAGTCAACACGCACAGAGGGAGGGATCACTATGATCGAAGCGATTGGTCTTACAAAATCATTTGACGACATCAAAGCCATAGACCACATCACCGCTACCATACGTGATAATGAAGTTTTTGGTCTGATCGGTACGAATGGTGCCGGCAAAAGTACTTTTTTGAAATTGGTCTCCGGTATTTTAAAACCGGACGGCGGGGAACTTTTGATCAACGGAAAGTCTGTATTTGAAGAGGAATCCCTGAAAGAAACCTTCTTCTATATTTCCGATGATCCATACTATTTTTCCAATGCCACACCGGATGTGATGATGAGTTTCTACCAGATCATGTATCCGGGCTTTGACGTAACCTACTATCGGAAGCTGATGACGGCCTTCAGTCTGGATGCTGCCCGGAAGATCGCTACATTTTCCAAGGGCATGAAGAAGCAGCTGTTCATCATCCTGGGTCTTGCCAGCAACGCCAAGTATCTGCTGTGTGATGAGACCTTTGACGGATTGGATCCGGTGATGCGTCAGGCCGTTAAAAGTTTGTTTGCGGAAGGCATCTCCGAGCGGGGACTTACTCCGGTGATCGCATCCCACAACTTACGGGAACTGGAAGACATCTGTGATCATGTAGGTCTGCTCCACAAGGGCGGCATCCTCTTCTCCAGAGATCTGGATGACATGAAACTGAATCTGCATAAGATCCAGTGCGTACTTGCACCCGGTAAGACCTTGAACGATCTCACCGGTCTTAAAATCGTGCTCAGCGAACAGCGGGGCAGTATTTATACTCTTACGGTACAGGGTACTGAAAACGAGGTCATGGACCAGATGCGTCAGTACGAGACCATTTTCTTCGAGATGGTTCCCCTGACGCTGGAAGAGATCTTTATCAGTGAAACGGAGGTGAATGGCTATGACATCAAGAAACTGGTTCTTTAAGTTAATGAAAGAAGACCTGAAGCACCGGATCTGGTCCATCGCCCTTAGTTGCCTTGTATATTTCTTTGCATTTCCCATCGGGGCGCTTCTGATCATCTCTCAGGTTCGTCATAACCACATGTACCAGAACATGGATATGGATTCGATCATGCGTCTCCGTTATGAAAACCAACAGATCCTGGATCAGTTCCTGGATTACGTGGATTACAACGGTATATCGCTCTTTACGTTCCTCATTCTTGGTTTTGCTTTACTCCTTGCCTTTAATGGCTTTTTGTATCTGCATTCCTCCAAGAAAACGGATTTCTATCACAATCTGCCCGTTCGCAGGGAGAAATGGTTTGCCGTGATCACGACCAACAGTTTTCTGATCTGTATGGTGCCTTATCTGGTATTCGGATTACTGGCCTCTCTGCTGATCATTGTAAACTGCGGAAGTATCCTGCCGATCTATGCCTTCTTCCGTGGCTTTTTGGCCAATATGGTGTACTTCCTTATGATCTTTATGACCGCAGCGGTTGCCATTATGCTCACCGGCCATGTATTTGTAGGTTTTCTGGCTACCGGCGTATTTTTCCTTTATGGTCCTCTGCTCATTGCCGTTCAGGAAGCACTGATGCATCTGTTCCATACCTATTATGATGCCTCCGACCGTACTGCTGCCAAGCTGATCCACGTATCTCCCCTCTTCTGGGGCTTTAACGGATTTGCCTCCGGCCTTTCTTGTGTTCCGCTGTGCCGGTTCCTGCTCTTTACCTTACTGTGGGTGGTCCTTCTTGGTTTACTGGCTTTATACCTGTACCGGATCCGTCCTTCGGAAGCAGCCGGCCATGCCATGAGCTTCCCGGTAACGAAGGCTCCCATTAAATTCCTCATCGCCATTCCTGTTGGTCTGGCCTGCGGTTTTATTGTGGATAGCGTTTTATATGACCAGATCCTCTGGACCATATTCGGTATCTTCTGTGGTGTTGTATTTACCGTCTGCATCATGGAGATCATCTATCATTCGGATTTTAAGAAGCTCTTTGCCCATAAGATCCAGTTGATCCTTTGCCTGGTGATCACTTTTGCCATCTTCGGGATCTTCCGTCTGGACCTGTTTGGCTACGACCGTTACCTGCCGGATGAAAAAGGATTTGCAGGGGCCTCCGTTTGCAGTTACTATCTGGAAAATAATTCTTCCGAACTGAACTCTACGTATGAATTGAATGTAGATCCTGTAACCGGAGAATACCTTTCCGTTAACTGGCACTATGATACCTTCGATAAAAGCCTTGTTAAGATGCAGATCACGGATTATGCACTGATCCGGGCTCTGGCAGAACAAGGAGTTGCAGATACCAAACGGGCAAACGCCAAAAATGTTTCCGAAACCTCTGCGTCCGATCCGGATGCTGTTTACTATGATACCCTGCTCATGGGCTTTCACTATAAGAACGGTCACTCCGTTTATCGTTCCTATACAGTGAATTTCAGGGCAATCCCGGACCTGATGGAACAGGTATATCGGAATCCGGAATATAAGAAGACCACTTACCCTCTGCTTAACATGGATCCCGTAGAGCTCTCCGGTGTAAATGTTGAGACCATCTGGGGTCAACGCCATATCGCTTTCCCGGATGAAGCGACCATGGCGCAGCTTCTTACCACGTATCAGTCCGAGTTGATGAAACTGACCCTGGAAGATCGCAAGGAACAGCTCCTGGGATGCCTTCAGTTTAAGAGTCATCAATTCCAGAAAGATGCCAATGCCTATCGTAAAGCAAAGGGATATCTGGATTTCTTTACCGACTCTTACTTCTACCCGGTTTATCCTTCCTTCAAGGAAACTCTGGCTCTTTTAAAGAAGCTGGATGTGGATCTGTATTCCACCATATCTGCGGAACAAATAGCTTCCATGGAAGTAACCAACGATATGATCTACTGGGATGATCTCTCTTCCTATGATATGGTCGAAAAAGTCACCTATACGGATCCTGCCCGGATCAAGGAGATCCTGGATTGTGTTACCTACAACGGCTATAATTATTATCCTTATTGGGACAACCTGAGCTACAATGTCTCCGTAGAAGCATTTATTGATCCGTATAAGGATCCTCATGCTTCCCCTGCCGGCCATTCCGATCGTCCTCTGGATGATTCCCCTGTAGGAAGCATGCATCTTACCTTTTACAAAGAAGTACCCCAGTTCGTTCTGGACGATCTTCAGATCCCCGACGAAGTTGCCCTGGAGTACCATTTGAAATAACGATCCTCGCACCATACACCTCCGCGGGATCAAAAAGCAAAAAAATAGCATTTTCTGGCGAAATATCGGCAAGAAATGCTATTTTTTTTGCCTCTTTCTGTGGTATATTAGAGGACATAAACGGGGGTTTACAAACATGCAAAACTTTTTACTCACTCTGGATGACAACACCAGAGTTCTTTT
>JAIKYN010000139.1 GCA_024683155.1 Lachnospiraceae bacterium
CTACATTTTGAGGGGAAGGGGTACATCCGAAAACAGAAGAAAAAAAGATCGAAATAAAATGAGAAAATTTATTATAAAAACGACAGAATGATTGGAGTTAGTCTGGTATAATCATAGAGGAAAGTCCATATAACGATTAACTTTTTTTATAACAGGAGGGAGCATTTATGTTTGAGCAGTACAAGTTGCCCTATTCCTATGATGCTTTGGAGCCGGTGATCGACGCCGAGACTATGGAGACACATTATTCCAAGCATCATGCAACGTATACGGCAACACTGAATACGCTGGCTGAAAAGGCCGGAGTGCAGGATAAGACCATTGAAGAGATTCTTGGAAACCTGGATCAGATCGCGGATGCGACCGTAAGAAACGGAATCCGTAACAACGGAGGTGGCTACTATAATCACAACCTGTATTTTAAGATCATGGGACCGAATGCAGGCGGAGAGCCTACCGGTGCTTTGAAAGAAAGTATGGATCGCACCTTTGGAAGTTTTGAAGCATTCAAAGATAAGATATTTGCTCTGGCAACCGGACAGTTCGGATCCGGCTGGGCCTGGATGTCCGTAACGAAGGACGGGCAGCTGGTGCTGTCAAACAGTGCCAATCAGGATAACCCTATCAGTCTGGGGACCGAAAATACGCCAATCTTTGCACTGGATGTGTGGGAACATGCCTATTATCTGAAATATAAAAATCTTCGCGGAGATTATGTAAAGAATTTCTTTCACGTGGTGAACTGGGATGTAGTAGCCGAATTATATGAAGCAGCATTAACGAAGTAAGTAAATCAAGATTACAAGGAGGATGACCATGAACAAAAAAGTAGCAGACTTATTAAATGCACAGGTAAACAAAGAGTTTTATTCTGCCTATTTATATCTGGGTATTTCCAAGTACTTTACCAAACAGGATCTCAACGGTTTTGCATCCTGGTATAAAGTACAGGCAGAGGAAGAACAGGAACATGCCATGAAGATCTATACCTATCTTCTGGAGCAGGATCAGGATGTTACGCTCTCTTCGATCGCAGCAGTAGATGTGGATTTTAAGAATGCGCTGGAAGCGGCAAAGGCAGCGGATAGGCATGAGCATTATATTACGGATGAGATCGTGAAGATCATGGATGCGGCTGTAAAAGATAAGGATTACCGGACACAGTTATTCCTTAACTGGTTTATCAGTGAGCAGGAAGAAGAAGAAAATAATTCTGCAGAAATGATCGCTAAGATCCAGATGCTTGGGAATGATAAGAAAAATCTGTACCTTCTGGATAAGGAACTGGGAAGCCGCAAGGGATGATCCCGGAAAGCGTCTGACAGACCGTTCAAAAAATAAGCACCGTATACCTGAGGTATACGGTGCTTTTATTATGCCGGACAAACAGTATTTACAGCGACCAGGAATCCTTCCAGGATAAATGGGTTTACCGTCCTTCCATTCAATGGGAAGCCAGCGGTCTGCCATGGCGATAAAGGTATCTTTCCAAAAGCTTGAATTCATAGGAGAAGGTCCAGGACCAGATGTGACATACGTCCAGAAGAAGCTCCCGCAAGGTGGTTTCTACAGTCTTTTTGCTCATGATCGTTTCCTTTTAACAGAGATTGTTGGAAGAATGATGGATCGGCAGCAGTTCATATAAAATGAAGGACATTTCTTCCGGGGACTGCTGGCAACCGTTTTCCAGCCACAGGCTGAGAATGGTGATAAAACCGGATTTGATAAATTCATAATAATAACGCATATGGATTTCTTCTAAAACGCCGTTGGCCATAAATAATGGCTTTATGCGATCTTCCCAGTTCTGCCGCTGGAATTCTTCCATCCAGGGAGAATGGGTACCGTTTTTCAGATAAACCCGGTAAAAATGAGGATTTTTCCCGATATAAGCGATCAAAGGTGCCAGAGCATGGGGATCTTTGCCTAAACGGGTAAGAATGGAATATTCATTGTGCAGAGTCTGATACAGTCCATGCTGGAAGTCCTGCTCCACATGAACCATGAGATCATAGACATCCACATAATGACGGTAAAAGGTGGAACGGTTGATCTCTGCGCGTTCACAGATCTGCCCCACGGTGGGTTCCCGGTCCATGTTCATGTAATAGAGCAGGGCTTCACGGAGCTTTCGTTCTGTTTCCATGTGTCGTTGGTTCTGGGCAGTGTTCATTGTATATGCTCCTTGATTTTGCCATATTGCAGAAGAAAAAGAATGGTAGCGATCAAAGCCGCTGTAATATCCGCTACCATATGCGCCGCAGCCACTCCGTAAAAGCCCCAAAGACCATGCATCAGGATCAGGAGCGGGATCAACAGGAGTCCCTGGCGAAGAAGGGAAACGATGATCGCCATAGTGGCTTGCTTAGTAGCCTGAAGGAAATTCGTACTGATATATACAAGCCCCAGGAATGGAGCACCGGCCATAATAAACAACATGTAACGCTCTCCCATGAGAGCAACGGCTTCTTCTTTCAGAAACAGGCCGATGATGGGGTGTCGGAAGATAAAACACAACAGCATGGTTCCCATGCCGATACATCCGGTGAGAAAGCCTGTTTTCTTCAACACTTCCGTTAAGCGGGGCAGATTTTTGGCACCGTAATTATAAGCCATTAAAGGTTGGACTCCCATACATACGCCCATCTGTACCATGGAGATCAGCATACCGGCCTTTCCGGCGGCTGCAGCGGCAGCAAGGGCATCAGTGCCGTGTCCTGCCAGCATATTGTTGGCAAAGGATGTGGCAAAGCCGGACAGGATGGTACTGGCAGCATTTGGAACGCCCAGTGCGGCTATGGGAAAGATGGTGGCCGGATCTGCCAGGGCTCTGTCAGGAGCCAGAGAAATAACGGAACCGTGTCGCTTCACATATACAATGTAATAACCGGTGCTGACCATGTTACCGATCACCGTGGCAGCTGCCGCGCCGGTGACGCCCCAGCTAAAGACCAGGATGAATAAAGGATCCAGTATGATATTGGTCAAAGTACCGGCCAGGTTGCCATACATGCCTTCTTTTACCGCACCTTCCGCACGAAGGAGCATACCCATGGCAGAAGAGATCAGCATAAAAACCGTGCCACAGGATAAGATCAGCAGATAGGTGCGGGAATCATCCCACATATCCGGTTTGGTTCCCAAAAGCCGAAGCAGCGGCTCCTGTAACAGGAACAGCAGGAACGTAGTAACAATGCCAAGGAGAATGGCACTATAGAAACAGAGACTGGAAAGATTCCGGGCTTTTTCGGTTTCACCGGCTCCGAAAGCAGCTGCGATCATGGCACTTCCGCCCACACCGATCATGGTAGCGAGGGCCATGATGATGCTAAACACGGGGCTGATGATGGAAACAGATGCAACCTTGGAGGTATCTCCCAGCTGAGCGATAAAGAACATGTCTGCCATATTATAGAAGACCATGATGATAATGGTCAATAAAGCAGGGATCACCATGGCAAAGATGGATTTCCATACGGAGCTTTGCTGAAACAGCTGCTGATATTTACTTTTTTGGTTACTCATTGGCTACCTCCTGCGATTAAAACAACATATGTTGCTGTATTCATTATAGGAGATTGCCGCTCTGTCTCACAAGAAACAATATCGCGATAAATGTTGCATTAAAAAGAAGGAAAGAAACTAGCTGGAAGAACAAAAATGAAGATCCTCCGTCAGGAGTGGGGATTTGAAGGCATGGTCATGAGTGACTGGGATTCCATGAAGGCAGCCCGGGAGGACTGTATGAAGGCAGCCACCGGTGATGTACTGAAGGCCATGGGAGCACAGTGTGACCTGATCTGCCCCGGAAGACCGGATCAGATACAGGCACTGAAGACGGCACTGGAAACAGGAGCTGTGAGCAGAGATGATATGAAACGCTGTGCGTCCAGAGTTCTTCGGATGATCCGCACCAATACCGTATTGGAAAGCCGATGATCTAAAACGGCTTTCCAAACAGACATAATCCTGTCAGCTATTTTTCAAATGAACGTATATTATGTATAATCATATACAGTATCCGGTCATTTTTACTTTGGGAGAACGTATGGGCCATATTACAGCGGTAGCGGATTTTGTCGCTGCATTTTTTACACTGATCATATTGTTTGGAACATTTCGAAGCGGGAGTAACA
>JAIKYN010000151.1 GCA_024683155.1 Lachnospiraceae bacterium
CAATTCTGTTTCACGGATATGGTCGGTCAGCCTTTTCCTGCTCTTTCTTATACTCCTTGTCCTTGGCTGGATCAGGATTGCAAGGCAGCATCATTATCCTGCCAAATATGCATATTTAATGGTGATTGTTATATTTGCTCATTTTGGCTGGGGTAGTGCCCTTCAAAAACTGAATCAGGGTATGTTTGTACTCCTGTTTATTTTTGGTGCACTTCTCATAGAAGAATACATGACTCCTTCTGTCAAAAAGGACCTTTTCACAGGTTTGCTTATGGCCTTTGCCATGATCAAGCCTCAAATTTCCCTGCTCTTCTTTATTCCTTTCTTGCTGAAGAAACGCATTCGCCCCATCTTTGTATCCGTACTCACCGTTTTACTCTCCTGGGGCATCGTCAGTCTGGTTCTTCAGACCTCTCCCATCACATTACTGCTGGACCAGTTCCAGGTAGGTGCAGATCTGGAGACTACCTCTTCCTACGTCTATTATGGTTTATTGGATCCTCTTGTTCCCCTGTTGGGATCAAAATGGGTCCTTGTATTGCAGGCTCTGGTTTTTATTCCGGTTGCATTCATCCTTGGAATCCGTATGCAAAAAGCACCTGCCTACATTCTCTATGCGATCCCGGCAACCCTTACCACCGTCTGGTGTTATCACCATAACATGGATCTCGCCATTATCAGTATTCTTTTGATCGCAGTTGCCCTTACGATCCAACAGGGCTCTTTGCAGCAGTATGTTCCTTTACTGGCTTTATTCGGCCTTTTCTATCTGTTGCCCATATCCTATTCCTATTATGAGATATCCTTTTGGATCCCTCTGATCCAGAGGCTCATTTATCTGGGCATGTTATGTTTTATTCTTCGCATAGTTTGCAAATATCGTGAGCTTTATTTCGCTCTGTAAGCCCAGAATTTATTTAACAAAAAATTGATTGGTACAGCCACAACCAGATTGATGATTGGTGCTATGAACTTGGAAATAGCAAATACATCTATCCATATATAGGAGAGCACATTATTTAAAACAATTCCCGTAACCGAATATGCCACATACGTTTTAAGAAGTGTCTTCCAGACTGAGCGCTTCTCCCCCTTTTCCTTCGTAAATACAAAACGGTTATTCCAAAAGAAGGACCACAGGACACTAAGCACAAATGCCACAATATTGGCGATCACATAGTCAAAGGAAAGACCTGCATTCTTCAGCAGAAACAATACCGCTATATTCAATAAATAAGAAACGATAGTATTAGAGACACCCACCAGGCAGAACTTTACGAACTGTATAAAGGATGTCCACTTTTTTTCTGTCCACTCAATATGAAATAGCTTTAAAATACCGCCCCAGATCAGGCGAACCAATTTTTCAAATAGTTGCATTGTTTTTTTCGCTAACGATCCATTCCACGGTTTTTTGTATTCCCTCATCAAAATCTATGGAGGGCTCCCAGCCCGTATCTTTCTGAAGTTTAGATATATCCACCGAAAAACCTCTGCCCTCCGGAACAGGATCTTTGCTGAATACCAACTCAGAATTTGTATTCGTAATTTCTTTCATTTCCCGGATATATTCTTTTAAGGGGCGCGACTGCCCTGCTCCCAGGCAATATACACCCTCTGCCTCATGCGACTCTCCGATTGAAAAGAGTGCTTTTCCTGCATCTTCTCCATAGAGGAAATCCCAGCTTTGCGTTGCTGCAGAGAAGCTACAGCAATTCCCTTCCAGCATTCGATGCAAAGTGGTTTGGATCATCGATGTGGGTATTTCATATTTTCCATACACACTGAAAATACGAACCCAGGCAAAACGCATTCCATGCCGTTTTGCATTGATCTGTGCCAGCTTCCCTGCAGCATATTTAGCGATACCATATGGTTCTTCCGGCATGATCGGTGATTCAGGTGTCGTTATTTTTTCTACATGCTTTCCGTATTCAGCCTGCGATCCGGCTCCTATAAACGCTTTACAGCCGGTTCTGGCTGCCAATTCAACAGCATCCAAAGTATACGCTATATTCTTTTCCTGAATAATCGGATCTTTTCTTCCCTCTCTGGTCGTTCCTTGCCATCCGAGATGAAAAAAAATATCTGCAGATAATTCTTCTCCATTCAGCAGATGCAAATCCTCTAAATCGGCTGTTATGACGGTGATTTTAGGAGAATCCGGCAAACGCGCTATGGTTGAGGAATTATTTCTTACCAAAGCAACCACTTCCAGTTCGTTTCGAAGACACTCTTTTACCAGTTCAACACCGATCAGGCTGGTCGCCCCTGTAATGAGCACTTTTTTCATATTATTTCTCAGCTATCATATTTTCTTTATATTCATCCCGATCAAGGAACGGGAACATATCGCTGTATTCGTGTGCCACAAGTCTGCCATCGGGCATTTTTTCCGATGTGATTCGGGGAACCAGTGCCTGCCACTCCGGTGTCATCACTTCGCATATAACAGGTCCTTCTGTATTAAATACTTTTTGACAGATCTCTTCTATCTGATCAACCGTTTCAATACAGAAATAAGGCATTTCATATGCTTCTGCTATCTTTCGAAGTTCAGGGCACCATACTCCCGACTCCGGACCTTCACCGAAAAACCGGTCTTCCATGAAGTTTCTTTGTGTAGATCGGATCAATAAATATCCGTTATTATTCAGAACAAATGTCTTAATCGGAAGATTGTTATGACGGATCGGTGCAAATTCCTGAAGATTCATCTGTAAACTTCCATCGCCTGTAATAACGATCGTATCTTTTCTGTCGTTAGCAATACAAGCTCCAATACCCGCACACCAGTATCCCATGGAAGATAATCCTCCGGTTGTAAGGAATTGTTGCCCTTTTTTCACCTTCCATGTCTGACAAGCAACATGGAAGCAAGATCCGGTGTCAACCAGGATGTTTGCATTCGAAGGCGCCAGCTTTGAAAGCTGATCCAGGAAATAATAAGAATTAACCGGATTCTGATCTTTGTATTCCGGCTGAACCACAGGATATTTCTCTTTCCACTCTGCACACTGCTTTACCCAGACCTCATGGTCATAGTCCTTAAGTTCTTCTGCACGATTTAACAACTGTGTGATAACATCTTTGCAATCCAGTTGTACTTTTTCATCAATTACGACACCTGGCTTATTCAATTCCTCCCGATCAATATCAACGACGATCTTATACGCATGTTTTCCAAAGATAGCGGGTGTATGCCCTACTGTAGAAGAAGCCAGTCTGCAACCTAAGGAAAGAATAAAATCTGCATTCTGAATGGCAAAATTAGCACTTCTTTCTCCATAATTTCCCGGTCTTCCTACATAATACAAACTATCGCTCTCGATCAGATCGATACCTAATCTTGCTGTGATCACCGGTATCTTAAATGCATCCACTAATGCGCGGAATTCCTTTCTTGCTCCGGAAAGGCTTACGCCCTGGCCAACCAGAAAAATAGGCCTCTCTGCCTTTTTCAGATGTTCCATCATGGAGGAAACAGCCTGTTCTAATCGGTAAGCGTTATCAACCTGTGTAACATTGTTATATTTCTTTTGAACCGAAGCAACCTCTGTGCGTTGAATATCCAAAGGAACATCGATCCAGACCGGTCCCGGACGACCGGTAGTAGCGGCCTGCCAGGCTTCTTCCAGGTAATAATCAACCTTGCTCACATCATCTATCGTCTTAAAGTATTTAACCAGACCTTCCACCATGGAACGGATATTAATACCCTGAATTCCATATTGGCGAATATTTGTCTTTTCTTCATACTGAACAAAAGACAGGTTGGCCTGTCCGGAAATAACGATCATAGGCGCAGAATCGGTATAAGCTCCCACAACACCATTCATAGCATTGACGCTTCCCGGCCCGGCAGTCACTAACGCTATGGCTGGCTTATTCATGATTCTTCCATAGGCATCTGCACTCATTGTAGCTGCCTGCTCGTGATGATGAAAAATAGCACTGTAGTTCTTATTTCTGCTAACAGCATCATCCAAATACATAGCCTGTCCACCGGTTACAACAAAAACCTTATCTACCCCTTTTCGATTATAAAAATCAAAAATATACTCTGATACGTTCATTTCCCTGTTCACCTTTCTATCCAGCGTTTGTCTTCTATATATTCATCACGTCAGTGATTCCAACATGTACGATTCTGCATCATCTGAAACAGGTTGCGATAATTCCTGTGCGACTTCAACAATAATATCTTCCTGACCGCCCACAACTTTTCGTTTTCCAAGTTCCATAAAAATATCTCTTGGATCCACATGAAACTCTTTGGAAGCAGCAAGTACCTGGGTCTTAAAGGAAGAAAAGACACCAGCCATTCCACTTACAATACTCACATCCGTCAAAGCTCTGTCCTCTGCCATCACCGGGCGAACAATCTGTTCACTGGCATCCATCATCTGATATAGATTTTGATTTAATTCATAACCTTCTTTGGTAAGGAGCGCAGACAGTGCTTCTAACTGCACATTACCGGCACCCGCTCCAAAGCCTCGAAGCGTTCCATCAACGATTCTTGCTCCTTCCTGAATGGCTATATAGGCATTTGCCACAGCAAGTCCCATATTGTTATGCGGATGAAAACCAACCAAAATATGCAGATCATCCACTAATGTAGCTATCGTTTTCTTCACCATCTCCGGTGTGGACGCTCCTGCACTATCCATCAGTATTACGCCATAGGCACCATAGGATTGCATTTTCTGTGCTTCTTCCAGGATACGCTCTGTAGAAGCCATATGATAATTCATTAAGATACCGTACACTTCTTTATCTTTTGAACGCAGGAACTCTATATGCTGCCTGGTCGTATCTGCTTCTGTGCAATGGCATCCTATCTTAAATAAATCCACTCCGTTTTCAATCGCCGGGATCAGGTTATCCTGTATTGTCCCAAATCCCGGGATCATATAAGCTCCAAGCTTTGTATGCCGCAAATGCTCTCTGGCCGTTCGAAGCATAATCTCATCCGGTAATTTGGAAAGGCCGACTTGAAGAGAAGATGCTCCCAAACCATTTCCGTGTCCTACCACAATAGTATACATCCCGGCATCATCCATTGCTTCGCAATAATCAGCTATGGTTTTCTCTGTTATTTGATGCTTGATTGCATGAGAACCATCTCTTAAAGTTGCATCGAAAAAGCGAATTCTACTCATAACAATTTTCTCCTGGCGTAGTTCTCAGCGATTTCCACAGCCGCGCAAGTAATGATATCCAGATTCCCTGCATATTCAGGAAGGAAATCTCCCGACCCGGTTACTTCTACACTGGTGGTAACTCTTCCATTTTCATATATGGGGCCAAGCACAATACGATACCCCGGTACATATTTTCTAATTTCCGTTTCTGTTTCCCGGACAACTTTCGTAATTGCATCCATATCAGGATGATCGATCAGTGCATACACCGTATTATGCATGGTGATGGGAGGTTCTGCAGGATTCAAAATAATGATCGCCTTTGCATTCTTTATTCCTCCAAGTTCCATGAGAGCATCTTTCGTAGTCTGCGTAAACTCATCAATATTGTTTCTGGTTCCGATCCCGGCAGACTTTGAAGCGATGGTTGCCACGATTTCCAGATAATCAATATCTGCTACCTGACTGATCGCTCTGGCAATAGGAACTGTGGCCTGCCCGCCACAAGTAATGCAATTAACATTATCTAATCCCAAGGCTTCATCCAGATTAACCTGCGGCACGCAAAATTTTCCCACGTGAGCAGGTGTCAGATCGATGGCATATTTGCCCAGTTTCTTTAGTATAGGCGCATTAGCAGCATGAACCTTAGCAGAAGTTGCGTCAAATACAATCTCACAACAATCCGGGTTTTCTTCTATATAACGAATAGAATCCACGGTCACCGGAACTCCCATTTCTCTTGCTCTTGCAATTCCTTTAGAGTCAAGACTATGTCCCGCAAAAATTCCGCATTCTAAGACATCGGATTTACGTACTTTCATTAATAGATCCGACCCGATGTTTCCGGTTCCGATGATTCCTACTTTTACCTTATCCATTAATATATCCTCATTACTTGCTTCATTATATCTCAAA
>JAIKYN010000160.1 GCA_024683155.1 Lachnospiraceae bacterium
ACGGTGGGCGATAATGATCAGCGTCTTTCGTCCCATCAGATGATTAATGGCATCCATAACGGCGGTTTCTGTTTCATTATCCAGCGCAGAAGTTGCTTCATCCAGAACCAGGATATCCGGATCATTATACAACGCTCTGGCAATACCGATCCGTTGGCGCTGGCCGCCGGATAATTTGATACCTTCCTCTCCCACAGTCATATCCAGACCTTCGGGGCAAGTAAGCACAAAGTCTTTAAGCTGTGCCTCTTCCAACGCTCTCCATACACGATCGTCATCCGGATTCGGATCACCAAAGGCCACATTGGCCCGGATGGTCGTATCTGCCAGGTAAATATTCTGCGGGATATATCCCAGATGGGAGAACCATTGCTCCGGCAGCTCCCGAATATCTGTCCCTCCATAAGTAATATTTCCTTCCGTAGGCGTTAAGATGCCCAGGATCACATCTGCAGTGGTCGTTTTTCCTGCACCGGACGGCCCCTTAAAAGCAATGGAGCTTCCGCCCTTGATGGTCAGATTCACGCGGTCCAGGATCTTATGATCTCCGGTAGGATACTGGTAAGACAAATTACTAAGAAGGATGTCTTTTAATCCTTCTTTCTCTTCTTGTTTTGACGTATGCTCCGGTGACCGGATCATTGCTGCCTCCGCCATCTTTTCAGTAAGATCGCCTTTTAGCACGTCATATACTACATCAATCGAAGGTCTGTTATTGGTGATATAAGCCACTTCGGAATTAATATGATTCGCAGATGGCAAAATACGATATGCGGCAAACGCAAAGACGGTAAGGGCCGGAACCAACTGGGACACAGGCGTTCCTGTTAATACTTTCAAAAGTACAACGCTAAGAACTCCTGCTGTGCAGATCAGTTCCAATAAGTAACGAGGAAATTGCTGGAAAAAACTGCCACGTTTCATCATACTGATCTGCATTGCTCTGCTTTTTCGAAAAGCATCACTGAAAAACTGTTCACACTGGTAAATCTTTATTTCCTTGATCCCCCGAACAGATTGCGTAATATACATATGTACATCCGAACTGTTCCTTTGAGCCACCAGACCATATGTATAAAGTCTGCGTTTAAAGACCATAAAGTATACCAAAAGAAAACAACCCAATATGGCTACAATAAAAGCAGTCATAACTACATTAGTCGAAAGTAACAGGATTACCAAAAACAGCGAAGTTAACAGATCACTGACCAGTAAAAAAATATTGGAAAGCACTTCGAATACCGCGCCTATATCGGACAGAATGATTCTCTGAACGATCGCTGAATTATGTTGAACATGATACATATACGACTTATTAAGGTATTCGGTCATTACATCACTTTCCATTTTCAGGCGATTATGCCATACGATCTGATACTGGATGTACAGCATAACGATCAGATAAAGGTTTTTCACCACAAATACAGCGATCAATGCGATCAACAAAACTATGATCAGCATTTCATCCGACTCAATGGGTATGAACTGACTCACGATGCCTACATATTTGTTTTCGAGAAGCTGGGCAGGACTCACCAATGCTTCCACAAAGGGTAAAAGCAAAGATACTCCCAGCAGTTCCAACATCGCGCCGATCATTTGTAACACAAACAGTGCTAAAAACTGCAATCTCTGCTTCGTCTGAAAAAAAGACCATAATTTTCTTACTGTACTCAATCTATTTTAGTCTCCCAAGTTTCTTTTCAATCGTATATAACATCTGGATCGCTTTGGAATGCTCCATCTCATAAAATTTACAAGCATCCCGTTCCAGAAAGGCCCCCCATCCGTCTTTAGCATTGGTTCTTCGAAGCGCTTTGGAAGGGTCCTGGTCAAAGATATGACGGAAGAATGTGTCCCTGTAAGATTCTTCCAGCATTTTCGGAATATTTCCCTCCGGATTTATGATTGATTCCTTCTGCATGGCAAGATAGAGTGACTCATCCTGATCGATCTCTTTGATCCGCTTGATCACTTCGTCCAAAGATCTGTATTCCATACAGTTAACAAATGCTTTAGGATTAAATTCCGTTGCTACATCCGGATCTCCCCAGTAAATGGGAATGGTCCCTGCCGCAAAAGCCTGAATGATCTTTTCGGTTGTATATCCTTTATAGGAGGAATTCTCAAAAGCCAGTGAAAACCGGTATCGCTTCTGAAATTCCAGTTTATTTTCCACCGGCTTTCCATCCGGGAGATTATTCTTATAGCGCCCTCCGGAATCCACTTTCTTATACAGAGATAAACATTCAAACATCTCATCTCGAAGCTGCGTTGCTGCGTTTCCGTTGGAAACCACGAAATTACAGAAACCGTTTCGATCCAGATAATAGGCATCCGGCTGTTCATGCTTATGAAGTGCAAGCTGAAGATCCGCTTCATAGCCCATAAACAGCGGGAAATACAAATAACGGTCTCCGAATTGCATTACATCAAAGCCGGTGGCATAATCAAACAGATTAAAGTCTGTTCGAACATTTTCCCCATGACAAACGATGCGGACACAATCAAAATCATGCACGCAGCGAAGGGTGGAGCCGGAATCGCAGATCACAAAATCCGGCTTCTCCGATATTTCAACCTCATAAAATCTGCTTAAATACTCTGTCCATTCCTTTTCATTGTACAGGAATGCAACTTTTATCTTCTTCACTGTTTTCTCCAGGGTGGTAATAAACGTTTGATCTTTGTCTTAAAATTCATCAGTTCATGATAACTATTCACATAGGCCACCTGTTGATCCAGGTAATATTTCCCCCAGAACACACGATTGTGCCGATAAGCCTGCTCCAATGGCTGATCCAGGATATGAAACAGAAACTTCTGTAATTCTTCCTGCTTCGTTGCCGACAGATCCTTAATATCCCGCAAAGCAGGTGTTTCCATAACCTTACGATACAACGCAGCATCCTGATCAATGGCTTTGATCCGCTCGATCGCTGCAGGAATAGACGCCTCATCTGTGATATGGATAAAGGATTCCGGATCAAAATATTCCTCGATCCTCGGATCTCCCCAGTAAATGGGGATGGTGCCGGCTGCATACGCATCGATCAGTTTTTCGGTGACATATCCGCTATGGGAGCTGTTTTCAAACGCAATGGAAAACTTATATGCACTTTGAAACGCACGTTTATCCGCACAGGGACCACCCACATTATTCCGATAACGTCCTCCCGAATCCACCGTTTTATATTCACTCAGCTTATCGAAAAACAGTTCCCGGATGGGATCTGCTTCTCCATTGGAATAGACGAAATTGCAGAACTTCTTATGGGCAGGATCAGGCACCTGAAGATGCTTCGTTTCCATTTTGGCATCCGTTTCCTGATCCAGATACATACAAGGATAGCGGAAATAGCGATCCTCATAGGTCAGATGCTCGAAGCCAATGGAGAAGCAGATCCCATCCGGGAACTGTTTTTCGATAAGCTGAGTGAATATAAAACGGTGGATTCGGGAGGACGTTATCGGAATAATGTGGGTGGCCCCTGTGCGGATAAACGTGCGTTTCAAAGT
>JAIKYN010000163.1 GCA_024683155.1 Lachnospiraceae bacterium
GGATGTGACCCGGGAGAGCCTTCGAAAAGCCTATGCCATGGTGCTCCAGGATACCTGGGTATTTAAAGGGACTGTCTTTGATAACATCGCCTATGGCAAAGAAGATGCCACCATGGAGGAAGTTGTGGCAGCCGCCAAAGCCGCCCGGATCCACTCTTACATCAAGCGTCTTCCCAAGGGATATAAAACCGTCATCGGAGAAGACGGCGGCAATATTTCCAAGGGTCAGAAGCAGATGCTGACCATCGCCAGAGCGTTCCTGTATGATGCCAAGATCCTCATCCTGGATGAAGCAACCTCCAATGTAGATACCACTACGGAGCAGCAGATCCAGAAAGCCATGCGGGATCTGATGGCGGATAAAACCTGTTTTGTCATCGCCCACCGTCTGTCCACCATTCAGAATGCGGACCACATCCTGGTATTAGATCACGGAGATATCGTTGAACAGGGAACCCATGAAAGTCTCATGGAAGCCAAAGGCTTCTATTATGATCTGTATCAAAGTCAGTTTGTGTCGTAACCGCTTGAAAGCCCGGTGAGTACATTCCTGGCGTAACGTTGTGCCGGAAGAACACTGGATGTAACCGAAGGGAATTGATATCAGACCATATTTTTGTCAAACTGGTAGAAACAAAGCAAAAAAAGGAGTCATGTATGGTAGCAAATAATCCCCCTATGGGCTGGAACAGCTGGGACTGTTTCGGTGCCGCAGTAAATGAAGCACAGGTAAAAGAAAATGCCGACTATATGGCAAAGCATCTGAAAGAATACGGCTGGGAGTATGTGGTGGTGGACATCGAATGGTTCCAGCCCACCGCATCCACCCATGAGTATGAGCCCTTCTCCTCTCTGGTGATGGACGAGTACGGCAGACTGCAGCCTGCTGTAAACCGGTTCCCTTCCGCAGTGGACGGGAAAGGCTTTACCGCGCTGGCAGAATATGTTCATAACCTGGGCCTTAAATTCGGGATCCATATCATGCGGGGTATTCCTCGTATGGCAGCCCATAACCACCTGCCCATTTTAGGCAGCACGAAGAATGCAGCGGAAGTGGCCAATCCCAATTCCATCTGTATGTGGAATCCGGATATGTACGGTCTGTTCTGCGATCGGGAAGGTGCGCAGGAATACTACAACAGCATTTTCAAGATGTATGCGGAGTGGGGCGTAGATTTCGTAAAGGTGGATGATATCGCAAGAGAATATCCTCACTGTAAGAAAGAGATCGAAGTGATCTCCAAAGCCTGCCGGGAAAGCGGACGGGATATGGTCCTTAGTTTATCGCCCGGACCGGCCCCCTTAGAGCAGGCAGAGCATCTGAAGACCTATGCCAATATGTGGCGTATCACCGATGACTTCTGGGATAAATGGGAGCTTCTCCTTGCCATGTTCGAGCGTGCGGAAAAATGGTCCATCCATTCCGGCCCCGGACACTGGCCCGATGCGGATATGCTTCCCGTAGGGTCTCTGCGTCAGGACTATGATAAGGCCGATGTGACCAAGTTTACGAAGGATGAGCAGATCACCATGATGAGTCTTTGGTGCATGATGCGCTCGCCCCTGATCATCGGCGCTCATCTGCCGAAGAACGATGACTTTACCTTGCAGCTCCTCACCAACAAGGACGTGCTGGCCATTGAAACAGAAAGCCACTGCGCGCACCAGCTGTACCGCACCGAAGAAGAGATCGCCTGGTTGGCACCTCGTAAGGACGGCACCGGCGTCTATGTCGCTCTCTTTAATATCTCCGATCAGGAGAAAGAAATGTCCTTTATACCGGAAGAAGCCGATCTTCAGGGATACACCAACGTGAAGGAATTATGGAGCGGGAAGGAGCAGAAAAATGAGGCGCGCCTTACGATCAAAATTCCTGCACATGGAGCCGTGATCTATCGCTTCTCCTGACATATAACACAATGGAGCCGTGATCGATCGCTTCTTCTGATATACAACACAGATGTACGAGAAGAGGATGATCCGGAAGAAGAAAAAAGCATATCCGGCAGAAGAACAAAAAAATATAAAAAAGGGGATTGACAGCACCCCTTCATTCGTTGCATAATACGGAACATAAAGATTGTATACAATAATACAAATCGTTCCAAAATAACGTAAATCCGCGACAAAGGCGTTAAGAGATTTATTCTCTTGAC
>JAIKYN010000211.1 GCA_024683155.1 Lachnospiraceae bacterium
TGGCCTACAGCGACGGAGACGATGCCTTCTATCTGCCGGTATCCGTTACCGCCCTGGAAGCAGACACCATGTACCTGAGTAATCCTTATACGGGAAATACCCAGATCATTGACGTTCGTCACGGGTTAGGCCCATATCCCATATGGCTGGCCTACCTGGCAAAGTATACCGGGGTGAATGCCACGGTCATGGCCCAGTCCATGCTGCCGGTGATCTTGATCGTCCTGACCTATATCGTATATCTGGAGATCGGACGAAACCTTCTTGGCGGCAGTATGTTCCAATATGCAAGGGCGAAAGACGAAGATAACCCTGCAACCCATAAGGAAGGCGGTATCTATGTTGAAAACGAGGGATGGATGCTCCCCTTATTTATGATCTTTGTGAGCGTTCTGCAGATCTTCGGGAATTACTCCTTCTATACGGGAGCTACCTTTCTGCTGACCCGTTCCAGACAAGGAAAAGAGGCACTGGGTAATCTCATCCTTCCCATGATCTTCCTGTTACTGCTGGAAATGAGCAAGCGGATCCGGGCAGGTGCTGCGGATAAGGAACAAACCGAAGATGTAACGAACGCGAATAATACAGAGAATAATACAGGAAATAATACCGGGAAAGATAAAGGGCTGCGGATCTACTATCTGCTGCTTACCTGCACCGGTATGGCAGCCTGCCTGTGCAGTACCATGGGCTCCTTCCTGTTTGTGATGCCGGTGGCTCTGGCGGCTCTTTTATTTGCCATCCTGTATAAAAAGCCGCTGCTTCTGGTTTCTTATGCACTGACCTGCATCCCGGCAGGATGCTTTGCCTTGTTGTACCTGTTCCTGCGCTAATGGGATTTGGGGACAAATGCGAACACTACCCCGAAAATATCGGCCAAATGAAAGAAGTAATATATGAGTGTAGTTTTGGAATTATTTACCGCTTACTGGGGAAATCTGTTGCCGTTATTGGTGTATGCGGCAGCCTTTGTTTTCCTCTTTGTAACGGAAAAAGAACGAAATAAACGGATCCTTCTGTTGTATCTTACCCTGGTGATCCTGGCGCTGTTTTTCTTCCCGCTGTTTGCCAGGGTGATCATCGGCGTTATGGAAGATGAGATCTATTACCGCATCCTGTGGATGCTTCCGGTGACTGTTACGGTGGCCTATGCGGCGGTTCGTCTGATCCGGATGCTGAAACCGGTGTGGTGTAAAGGGCTGGCGATCCTGGTCTTGACGGCCATCATGGCCCTCTCCGGGGATTATGTATATGATAATCCCTATTTTGGCATTGCCCAGAACCGGTTTCATGTGCCAAATGAAGTCATCGGGATCTGCGATGCCATCTCCGTGCCGGGACGGGAAGTACGGGCGGTATTTCCCTCCAATCTGCTAAGCTATGTACGGCAGTATACGGCAGCGGTATGTATGCCTTACGGAAGAGAAACGGTGGTAGAGCGGTGGAACTTTGATAACCCGCTGTTTGACGCTATGGAAGCGGAGACCATTGATGCGGCGCAGTTGGGGACTTTGGCCTATCAGGCCCAGTGCCACTACATCATCTTAAATACCGGAAAGCCTATTTCCGGCAATCTGGAAGACTATACCTACCGCAAGGTAAATTCCGTAGGGATCTACGATATATACTTAAGCGACGATGCCTATCTGGGCTATGACTACAACCACGAAGGTTTCTGATCCATGAATGAACGAGGAAAATTTATTTTAAATATTGTATTTATGCAGTTTGTGGTGATCATCTATACCGTATCCACGGTGATCGCCAAATTTGCGGCGGGAGCGGAATTGTTTTCTTTCCGCTTTTTGCTGTTTTACGGGCTGGAGATATTTGGCCTGGGCGTTTACGCCATCCTGTGGCAGCAGGTGATCAAGCGCAATCCCTTATCGGTGGCCTATGCCAACCGTGCCATGACCCTTTTCTGGTCCATGATCTGGGCTGTGGTGATCTTCCGGGATCGCATTACGGTGCCGAACATTTGCGGCGTCCTGCTGGTAATGGCAGGCACATTCCTGATCAATACAGAACCTGCTCCGGGCAGCAGTAAGACAAAGGAGGAAGAATCTCATGAATCCTAGTCTGCTTCTGTATGTATTGTCCGTGGTGGTGGCGTCTTTCTCCCAGATCCTTCTTAAGAAAAGCGCCATGAAAACCTATGACAGCTTTATTAAGGAATATGTAAATCCCTATGTGATCTGCGGCTATATCATGCTGTTCGGCTCCATGCTGCTGACCATTCTGGCCTTCCGGGGACTGGATTATAAGTACGGTCCCATCATTGAATCCCTGGGATATGTGCTGGTGCTGATCCTGTCCCGGCTGATCTTCAAAGAGGGCATCAGCAGACGTAAGCTCCTGGGCGTTGTTCTGATCCTGGCGGGCATCCTGGTATTTAATCTAGGGGCTTAAGAATTGATGAAGATTTACGAAGGTTCGTGGACTTATGAC
>JAIKYN010000217.1 GCA_024683155.1 Lachnospiraceae bacterium
AATCATTTTACATGGTTTGATGCAGCTTCCTATAAGGGAGTGGACCTGTTCCCCATGTACGACAAGTATATTGATGCGCATTTTGAAGAGGGTATCAGCCTGGACAACGAGAACTGGATGAATTCATCCTTTGCTTGCGCCCATCGTGTAAAGTTTGATCTCTTCAAGAAATACGGATGGATCGCAGCAGCAGGAGATCGTCATCTGGCAGAGTTTATGCCCGGTGATACGTATCTGAATGACCCTGAAACCGTAAAAAGCTGGAAATTCGGTTTGACCAGTGTGCAATGGCGTAAGGACGATCTGCAGAAGAGACTGGATCGCAGCAAAAAGCTGGCAGCCATGGAAGAAGAAATCGAATTAGAGCCCACCGGAGAAGAGGGAATCCTTCTGATCAAGGCGCTCTGCGGACTCACCAGAGTCGTAAGTAATGTAAACATTCCCAATACTGCAAAGCAGATCACCAACTTACCGGATACGGCTGTGGTAGAAACCAATGCAGTATTTGAAAAGGATCACATTCATCCCATCGTAGCAGGAGCATTATCTGATGAGGTATATGATCTGGTAATCCCGCATGTACGTATTCATGAGCTGACCATGGATGCAGCCATGAACTGCGATGAAGAAAAAGCAGTACAAGCCTTCCTTATGGATCCTAACGTGAAATCAAAAAATCCCTCGGAAACAGAGGTCAGAGCTTTGGTTCACGATATGATCGCAAACACCCTGACCTATCTGCCTGAGGGTTGGAAAAAATAGGGAGATTGAGAAAATGGCTTAGTCTTTCAGTTTATCGGCGATGCGTCCTTCGGCCTTACCATACAGCATGTAATGGGTATAGTAAGAAGGATTGTCATTGCCGTAAACTTTTACAAGATCCGGATAATTTTCTTTGTAAACAGAGAGGTTAAATTCGCTGTTACCACTGCGGCCTTCCTGCATCCCGTTATTAAGGAAATGCTGAAACAGTGCTTCGGCATCGCTGCCCACGGCAGTCTGCAGATCCGGATTGTTATTGTAATATTCCGTTGCGTCAAAGACGACACTAAAGTCGGAGGCGCAATAGGAAAGGTTGGCTAAGGTTTTATACAGATAGCCTGAAACCAGACCATCCTCATAGAGCCTGCGGATCACATCCAGCGACACATTTACATCGGTCATCTCGTAAAGATGCTTGATGTTCCCTTCGCTGAGAGTTCCGTACTGGCAGGAAAGCTTTAACTGGCGATAGACACCGTTTGTGTCTGTCGCCTTTTTTAATGCGGGAAGGATCAGATCTTCCCAGTTGCTTTTCTGCGTATATTCGGAATCATAAGCGGCAGCAGCTTCTGCTTTCATAACAGGCATCAGACTTCCGGCCAGCATAAGACAGGTAAGAAATGCAGTTCCGGTTCGAATAACAATTTTCTTTTTCATAAGTTCGCTCCTTACATTAGTCTGCACGAAGTGCATCGATAGGGTTCAAACGGCTGGCCCGTCTGGCGGGAGCCCAACCAAATATAACGCCGACTACCAGGGAGAAAGTAAGACCCAACAGGATGGCGCCGGGAGAAATTCCAAAAGCGGTATCCATAATGGCAGCAGCTACATAGGCGATCAACAGACCTACCAGAACGCCGAGGATTCCTCCGATGACGGAAAGAACAATGGATTCCAGTAAAAACTGCATCTGAATACGGGAGGGTTCTGCACCCAGAGCCTTACGAAGACCGATCTCTTTGGTCCGTTCGGTGACGGAAACCAGCATCATATTCATGATACCGATACCGCCGACCAGTAAGGCGATGGAAGCAATACCGGCCAGCATGGTGCTGAGCATACCCAGGATAGTATCCAGAGACTGCATCAGGGTTTCCATATTCAAAATGGAATAGCTGTTATCGGCATCGTTATACACATTGTCCAGAGCCAGGGACAGATTATCCACAACTTCGGAAGAAGTGTAACCCTCGGCCACATATACTTCCAAACTGGAAACATTGGCGTTGCCGGTCATACGCAAAGCATTTTTATAGGGAACGATCACGGTGCCGTCATCCCCGCTGCCGGAAAAGGCCGCCATCAGGGAAGTATCGTCATCCCGGATTCCCACAATGGTGTATTCGTATCCATCCAGTAAAATGGTATTGCCTAAAACGGCATGCCCTTTCATAACGCTTTTCATAAAGGTCTGATCCACAATGCAAACGTGGGCCTGATTCTCAATATCGGAAGCATTCAGGGCCCGTCCGGATTTAATGATATTGTTATGGATAAAATAGATATCCGATTTACCGTCAACGGTTACTTTATCGAAGGCTTCGCTACCAAAAACAGCGGTACTGGTCAGGGAAGCGGTAGGGGAAATTCCTCCCACACCCTTTACTTTTTCCAGTTCGGCCAGATCGTTTTCCGTTAATCCCTGTTTCATGCTGGTTCCGTAGGCGTTCACGGTAAGAGTACCTGCACCCAGATCCGAGAACTCGGAAACAACGGAATCGGAAAAGCCCTGTACGATAGTGATCAGTGCGATAACGGCGGCTACACCGATGACAATTCCCAGCATGGTCAGGAAGGACCGCATTTTATTATTGACGATATTCTGAAGGGACATCTTAAAACTCTGGCGAATAATTGCTATACTACGCATCTTCTAAGGCTCCTTCACTGATATTTCCGTCCAGGATCCGCACAATGCGGCTGGCATGGGATGCAATCTTGGAATCGTGGGTGATCATGATAATGGTCCGGCCTTCATTATTCAGTTCGTGGAACAGATCCATTACCTGTGCCCCGGTTTTCTGATCCAAAGCACCGGTAGGCTCATCTGCCAGCAAAATCGTAGGATTCATGGCCAGCGCTCTTGCAATAGCGACACGTTGCTGCTGACCACCGGACAACTGATTGGGAAGGTAATCCATACGGTCTGCCAGCTGTACCTTGGTAAGCATGTCCCGGGCCCGCTGTCTTCGTTCCCGTTCCGGCATATTAGCATAGAGCAAAGGAAGCTCTACATTATCGAAAGCGCTTTGACGCTGCAATAACTGGAAGGACTGGAAAATAAAGCCAATCTCTTTATTGCGGATCTGGGCCAGAGAAGCTTCGGACTGATGGGCAATGGTCTTGCCGGAAAGTTCGTATTCTCCGGAAGTAGGAACATCCAGGCAGCCGATGATGTTCATCAGCGTGGATTTACCGGAACCGGAGGGACCGAGAACGGCCAGAAATTCACCCCGTTCCACTTCCAGGTCGATCCCTTTCAAAACATGGGAAACTTCCGCCCCCATGACATAATCTTTGGTAATCCCCTTCATGCGGAGGATTACGTCTTTTTTATTTTCAGACATGTTTTTCCTCTCACTTCAGAGAATCAATCGATGGTGAAGGTAATTCCTCCGAAGGAAGGCGTGTAATAGATTACATCCCCCTCGGACAGACCTTCAGTGATCTGAGTATAACTGCCGTCGGAAACACCCAGAGAAATGGTATGCTGTTCCATGGTCTTCCCGTCGCTTCCCATCATATTTACATACGCAGTGCCGTCTTCCGCGGTCTGGATGGCTTCGGAAGGAATGGCAATAACCTGTTTCAGATCGTTGATCATTAATTTGACTTCCACGCTCATACCGCTACGGGCATCTTCATCCGCATCAAACTGGATCTCGGATTCAAAATAAGAAACACCGCTGCTGATCTTGGCAGTCTTGGATATATGGGTGATCTCGCCTTCATAGGACTTATCCAGTGCGGAAACGATGATCTCAACAGGAGATCCCTCGGAAGCGCCAAGAATATCGTATTCATTGATATTGATATTCACCTGCAGCTTATCAAAGTTGGTAATGACTGCTAAAGCGGTGGCACCGGTAACGGAGTCTCCTTCTTTTACATTGACTGCGGTCACAACACCATCAAGAGGTGCGGTAATGATACAGTCCTCCAGCTGTCTTTTTAAATCTGCCAGTTGCAGATCGCTTAAGGTTGTGTCAGTCCCAAGCTGAGCAGACTCTAACTGATACGCATAGGTCTGAAGCTGTTCGGACGTGGAACGAACAACGGCATTATAGCTGTCTACGGCAGACAAGTAGGAATTTTGTGCTGTGATCAGAGAGTCGTACAGTTTGGTCAGTGTATTCTCTTCGTTCTGCTTGGCTGCTTCATAGCTTTGCAGAGCAGTGTTGTAAGAGATCATGGCAGAATCCACGGAAGATTGGGAACCAATTCCTTTGTCCAGACTATCCTGCGCGGATTTAACCGCATTGTAAGCAGAGGAAACAGAGGACTGTGCATTTAAAATGGCAGAACTAAGGCCCTGATTATTCAAAGCAACTTCATTGTCGTAGCTTTGCTGGGCACTTAATAAAGCACTGTAAGCGCTGTCCATGGAACTCTGAGCCTGCAAAACGGAGGCATTTAAGCCTTCATCCAGATTTTTCTTGTAGTTACTGTAATTAGTCTGTGCCTGTCTGAGAGCAAGATCCGCACTTTTGGAAGCAGAAGCCATGGAGGCCTCTTTTTCGCGAATGGATTCTTCCAGAGAGTCGGAATCCAGAAGGAATAAAACATCTCCTGCTTTAACGGAATCTCCTTCTTCAACATTGACCTGGGAAATTTTCAGTCCGGTGAGATCCGGATAGATATTTTTTTCATCCACCGGAGCAATGGTTCCGGTAAATGTGTGATAGGTAGTAATGTCTCTGCTGCCTACGGTAGCGGAAGTCATGCCGAATGCTCCGCCTTCAGAGGCTCCCCTGCGCAAAAAGAAGAACAGGATAAGAAGAATCAGGACAACTACCAGAACGATAATAAGCTTTTTGTGTTTTTTCATAAAAAACCCCTCCTAAATTTGCATTATAAGAAGGGCTCTTACAAAACACAATTAAGAAGGGGTGTAATTTTTCTAAATAAAGCATAAACTCAAAAGCTAAAGATCACTGCTTGGTGGTAATGTGATTATGCTTCCGATATTCTCTGGGAGACATACCGTTGGTTCGTTTGAAACTGTCTTTGAAGTAATTACTGCTGTTAAAGCCACAGGCAGTAGCGATAGCCGTAATGGAATTATCGGTGATCACCAGCATCTGGGCAGCCTGGCGCATACGCACACTATTGAGATATTCTTTAAAGGTAATACCTACCTCTTTTCGGAATTTACGGGAAAGATAAGTAGGACTTAAATTAATGGAAGCCGCAGTGCTTTCCAGCGTGATCGGCATGGCAAAATTCATGTTGATATACTGGATCGCAGAAGAAATATCGGAAGAATAAGACTTCTGTTCCTGTGCCGGTTCATAACTCATGATGCCGTGGCGTTGAATGGTCAGACATAATTCTGTAAATAAAGTGGTCAGAAAAAGATCGGAATAGTGATCGTTGGAAGCACTTTCTTCTTCCAGGCGCTGCATCAGGGTATCCACCTTGGGATAGACTTCCCGCTGGAATACGATCTTGCGGGATTGATGTAACTTGGAGGCCATTTCCGGAAATGACTGCTCAAAATAGGAAGGAAGACTGGAGAGCATACAATAAATGATGATACGCTCACAAGGTGCACTTCCGCGGTAAACCGTACTGTGGGAATCTCCGGGTGAAACAATGAACAGATCGCCGGCTTCCAGAGGATAGGCGCAACCGTTTACATTATAGGTACAGGTTCCGCTGCGAAGATAGAAGATCTCGCAGTAGGAATGATAATGCTCGTAAGACATTGCAAAAGGAGGAATGCGGACCTGCCGCTCTACGTAAATGGCCGAGTGTTCCGAAGAAGGAACCTGCATGCTGGTGATATGTGCATTCTCTTCTTCTTTCATGGAATAAGCACGGTCTGTGGCATCCGGTGTATTAAAGATGCGCTGGTTTGCATTTAATGAACTGATGATCTGTATAGACTGATCCATAAGGTACCCCCGTTTCATAAATTTCGAACTGACCCCAATCGATGACTGACAATCAACCATCTGCTTTCAATATTACATAGAATTTGTGTGCAAATATACTCGGTTTTTGCTAATTATACCCCAAAAATACATATTTTTTGACGGAAATATGGTTCAAAAATCTGTATTATAATGGAAAAGAACATATTTTATTAGTATCGCTGTGCCCGTGCACTTCCTAAAATGTAGTTATAATCGTCAGCGCGCAAAACAGACGATCACAAATGGTTACAATCACAAAAGGAGAAGGTAGACTATGAAAAAGAAAATGTTAGCCCTTGCGTTGTCACTGGCTATGGTAGCCAGCCTGACAGCTTGCGGATCTGCAGAAGCACCTGCAGAGACAACCGCACCCGCTGAAACGGTTGCAGCAACCGAAGCAGCAGTAGCAGAAACACCCGCTGCAGAAACAGTAGCTGAAACAGCTGCAGCAGAAGAAGACATCACACTGACCATGGCTTGGTGGGGATCCCAGACAAGACATGACAGAACCATCGAAGTAATTGAGATGTACGAAAAAGAACATCCCAATGTACACATTGAATATGAATATTATTCCTTTGATGATTATTTTACAAAGTTAAAGACTCTGGTAGCTTCCGATCAGGTTTGGGATGTATTCCAGCTTGGCGGCAACTTCCCTATGTACATGGATAAGATCTATTTCCTGAACGAGTTCATTGAGTCCGGTATTGTTGACACAACCAACATTTCCGAGGCAAACCTGAAGATCACCCAGGATACAGAAGGCAATCAGATCGGTCTTTCCAATGGTCTGAACACCTACGGTATCGCTTATGATCCTGCAATGTTCGAAGAAGCAGGTGCAACACTGCCGAACGAAAACTGGACATGGGACGATTATTATGAAGCAGCAGAGAAGATCCACGATGAACTGGGCATTTACGGTTCTTCCGCATTTGGAACATCTGATTTCATTGCAGGTTGCTCTACTTATGTTTCCGAGCATGGCGCAGTTGGTGAGTATTCATTCTTCAACATCGATCTGACCGGCATGGGCTTTGATGATGCACAGATGTTAACACCTTACATCCAGATGAGAGCAGACATGATCAACAGCGGTTCTTATCCTGATGCAGGTGCAGAAGCTGAGATCACCGATATCGAGAATGACTTCCTGGTAACCGGTGAAGCAGCTATGACATGGGTAGCAGCAAACCAGTTCCCTACAATCTATGATGATTGCCAGGCAGATGGAAGAACTCTTGCACTGGCTCCCCTTCCCAAGGTAACCGCAGATGGCCATGCAGGTGGTGTTATCCAGTCTTCTCAGATGCTTTGTGTATCTCAGGACAGCCAGCATAAGGAAGCTGCAGCAGCATTTATCAGCTGGTTCCAGAACAGCGTTGATTGCAACAATGTTCTTCAGGGCGAAAGAGGTATTCCTGTAAACTCTGAAGTAAGAGCTGCTCTTTCCGCAAACGCTACACCCGGCCAGCAGGTTATGTATGACTATGTAGATATGGTCAGCGGTTTTGAAGTACCTGAGAAGTACAATGTACTTAGTCCTGACGGACAGGATCAGGTAGTTGATAATTATCGTAATTATGTTCAGCAGGTAGCATTTGGCGAGATCTCAGCGGAAGAAGCTGCAGATAAGACCTATGCAGATGCTCTTGCTATCTTTAATAAGTAATCCGAAAACGAAGAATTAGATTTAGGGGTAGAACTTTATGGAACAAAAGAAATCAGTCCGTACCGGAAAGTGGCTGTATAAGTTCATAAATAATGAGAACACGGTGGGTCATGTATTTGCGTTCCCGTTCATCTTCGGCTTCATATGCTTTTCCATGATCCCGATGCTGACCAGTTTTCGCTATGCGTTCACCGATTATTCCCTGGGGACGAAGACAGCTGAATTTGCGGGGCTGAAGAATTTTATCATGCTTTTACAGGATGAAGTGTTCCTGAAATCCCTGAAAGTTACGCTACGCTACGTTCTTATTTCGGTACCGATGAAATTAATCTTTGCTCTTCTGGTGGCATTTTTGCTCACCAGAAAGAGCAAGATGGTTACTTTATACCGGTCTCTGTATTATATTCCCTCATTGGTTGGTGGCTCTGTGGCTGTGGCATTGGTTTGGAAACAGCTTTTCGCAAGAAAAGGTCTGATCAACATGATCCTGAAGGCACAGGGACTGGGTACCGTGAACTGGTTTGGTGATCAGAAGCTGGCATTGCTTCCTCTCATTCTGATGAGTGTATGGCAATTCGGTTCATCCATGATCATTTTTGCTGCCGGATTAAAGGAAATTCCGGTAACATACTATGAAGCGGCCCAGATCGACGGAGCAAACGGTTTTCAGAGATTCTTTAAGATCACGTTGCCCTGCCTGTCACCGATCGTTCTGTATAACCTTGTCATGCAGACAATTTCTGCCTTCATGGCATTTACACAGGCATTTATCATTACAGAAGGCGGACCTAATAATTCCACCATGCTGTATGCACTTTATGTTTATAACCAGGCGTTTAAATACAACAATATGGGCTACGCATGTGCAATGAGCTGGTTCATGCTGCTTGTGATGGGCGCCATTACGTTAATTATTTTCAAGACATCCAAATTCTGGGTGTTCAATGAATCGGATCAGTAGGAGGCAACATGTCAGAAAAAAGAGTGATCAGAAAGGTAATCTATCACATTTTTGTACTGGCCTTCGGCTTTGTGATGATTTACCCGGTTTTATGGATGATCAGCGGTTCTTTTAAAGATAACAGCGAGATCTTAAGAGGTACCCTGGCGCTGATTCCGGAGACACTGAAATCAAGCAATTACTCTACAGGATGGAAAGGATTTGGCGGAACAACCTTCGCAACCTTTTTCAGAAATTCCTTCATCATTACGATTATTGCGACCTTCGGAACGGTGATCAGTTCTCTTCTGGTATCCTATGCTTTGTCCCGTATTAATTTCCGGGGACGTAAGTTCTGGTTTACCTGTATGATCGCAACTATGATGCTGCCGGGTCAGGTTATCATGATCCCGCAGTACCTGATTTACTACAGACTGGGCCTTGTGCCCGGTTATGTACCGCTGATATTACCTTATTTTTGCGGTCAAGCATTTTTTATCTACCAGATGATGCAGTTCATGAAAGGTATACCCAAGGAACTGGATGAGGCAGCTACGATTGATGGATGCAGTCGTTACAGCATCTTCACACACATTATTATTCCCCTCATGAAGCCATCCATCGTCACGACGGTCATTATACAGTTCTACTGGAAATGGGACGATTATATGGGACCCCTGCTTTATTTAAGCAGACCGCAGTCCTACACCGTATCCATAGCGATCAAGCTCTTTGCGGATGCAAGCTCCATAACTGATTATGGCGCAATGTTCGCGATGTCTACTTTATCGCTTATACCTGTATTCTTGATCTTCCTCTTCTTCAACCGCTATTTGGTGGACGGTATTCGCAGTACCGGTATTAAAGGCTAAAAAATGTTTGAAAAAGCTCCGGGAACCAACCCTCTAGGTTCCCGGAGCTTTATTTTTGCTATTTTATAAGAAAGAATGTAACGACCCTCTGTAGTTTGGCTGCATCAGATGGTCTCACCGTTGCGATACTTGGTCAGCAGACGGTTGATGCGATCGGATGGATTGAGCAGATCGCTGATGGAGCAATCGTGATTTAAGGTATCAATGATGTAAGCAATGTATTTGCTCATATCACAGCTGATGTACCATTCACGGGAAAGAAGTTCCGGTGTCTGATATACCAGGTTGGTAGTCAGTACACGGTCAATAAGACCGGCTTCAAAGGCTTTATCAAAACGTTCCAGACCGTTGGTGAATAGTCCGAAGGTGGTGCATACAAAGATCTTACGAGCCTTGCGATCCTTCAATCCGGCTGCGACTTCCAACATGGAGTCACCGGAGGAGATCATGTCATCAACGATGATCATGTCCTTGCCTTCCACATCGGAGCCTAAGAACTCATGAGCAACGATGGGGTTACGGCCGTCCACGATGCGGGTATAATCTCTTCTCTTATAGAACATACCCATATCAACACCGATCACATTGGCCATATAAATAGCACGTCCCATACCGCCTTCATCAGGGCTGATGACCATCATGTGGTCTGCATCCAGCTGAAGATCCTTAACGTTGCGAAGCAGGCCCTTTAAGAACTGGTAGGTAGGCTGAACGGTTTCAAATCCGCTGAGGGGAATCGCGTTCTGTACACGAGGATCATGGGCATCAAAGGTAATGATATTATCTACGCCCATATTGGTCAGTTCCTGAAGAGCCAGAGCGCAGTCTAAAGATTCACGATTGGAACGCTTGTGTTGTCTTCCTTCATATAAGAAAGGCATGATCACAGAGATCTTTCTTGCTTTGCCTTCCACAGCTGCGATGATACGCTTCAGATCCTGATAGTGATCATCGGGAGACATGTGGTTGATATTGCCGCTGACGGTGTAAGTCAGGGAATAATTGGTGATATCTACGAGAATGTAGAGATCCATACCACGAATGGATTCCTGGATCAAACCTTTGCCTTCACCGGAACCGAAACGGGGGGTGGAAGCCTTCAGGATGTAGGTATCTCGCATGTAACCTTGAAATGCCAGAGAATCCTTGTGTTCGTTTTCGCGCTCGTCACGCCATTTTACCAGGTAGAAATCTACCTTGTCGCCCAGGTTCTTGCAACTGGAGAGGGGAATGATCCCCAGAGGACCGACAGGAATGGTGGACAGGTCGCGCTTGTCAGTAATTGCAGCCATTTTTTACCTCTTTCTTTGTTTACATTTCTGCTTTTTTCATAATACGGATATCCGCACCGCTTAAGAGCATTAATTGAAAGGAACTGGATATCCGGGAAAAAACACGGTCGGTATATCGATCTCTGATCTCCGATAATGAGAGATTGGTAGAGATGATCGTGGATTTCTTACGCAGATGGCGCTCGGTCAGAAAAGAGAAAAATTGGGTCGTAACAAAGCTGTTCACCAGCTCAGTGCCTAAATCATCCACGATGACCAAATCACAATTATATAAGTCTTCCAGGAAACTGTAAAGATTTTCTTTGCTTTTTGTATCAAAGGTATTTTTAGCCAGTTGATTAAAGAGCTCGGAGGAGCTGAAATAGATCACGGACTTGCCGGCTTCCAGTAATTCTTTGGCGATACAGCCGGAAAGAAAACTTTTGCCGACACCAACGTTTCCGTAAAAGAGAAGATTCTGGTATTCCTCATCGAACCTGGCAATAAACTGCCGACTGTTTTCTACCGCCTTTTTAAACCGGTCCAGATCGGCCCCCTTATAATAGGAATAAGAAAGATTTTCAAAATTTTGTTCATCCAAAAGCATCTGGATATTGGATTGAGCATATAACATGGAGATCATCTTATGACGAAGACAATGACACTTTTCGTTGCCGATAAAGCCTGTGTCCTGACAATCGGGACACTCATAAGGCGGATCCAGATAGTCGGCAGGATAGCCGGCGCCTTCCAGGAGATGTTGTTTCATATCCTTGATGTCTGCAATCTGCGCATGGAGCTCTTCCATAGCGGAAGAATCTCCGTCCAGCATACGACGGGTATAGGAAGGACCTAAGGAAGCCAGTGTGTCTTCCAGCTCTTTATAGCCGTCTACTTTCGCATAGACTTCTTTGGTGCGATCTGCAATAAGGCGGGTACGTGCCAGACGCTTTAATTCATATTCATGGATCAGTTCATCAAATTGACGGTTTGTAAGTGCCATATCAAAACCTTTCGGGTAAATGTAGCCGTATCAGTTGGATAATAACTGTTTCTCCAGTGCATCGAAGTCATAATCTCTTTGTTCAAACTGGCGGAAAGGATCATTGCTTTGTTTCGGAGCGGGCTTGGAAGGAACTTTGGCTGCCCGAAGTTTGTGCTCTTCATCCTGCTTCTGAATCTGTGCCATGGTGCGGATCCCATCACTGTACCAGTGGGACAGGATGCCGTCGGTATAAGAGAAACGATGCTTGTCGGTAGCCATAACGGCACGGTTGCAAGCCTCCAGGATCAGTTCCTTGCTGAAGCCGAAGTCTCCGATCCAGCGCTTGATAAAGGCAACCTCCTGCTCGGTAGGATCAGAACTCTTGCCCAGAGCTTTCATTACGGTATAAATGGTCTTATCGTATTTCTTGGCATAGGATGCAGCCTGCCGGGCAGTGGTAATGTTCTGGGAAACCCAGTTCAGGGCCACCTTTTCCATATAACGGAAATCAAACTTGCCGCGGTCAATGCAGTACTGAACCAGATAATCAATGAGATCATCACTCATGCCCAGTTCATCGCTCATAAAGTAAATGCTGCGCAGTTCATTGGAGGACAGCGGATGAGGAATATACTGCTGTACGACAAAGATCAGCTGCTGCGCTTTTTCGGTTTTCTTGAAGGATGCCAGTTTATCCGCGGAACAATCTGCACTGGAACGATTTCGGTTACTGTCCATGACCACTACATTTTCCGAAGGAGCAGAAACCGTCTTAGGTTGTTCTGTCACCTTGGAAACCGGGGCATCAGCAGCTTTTACCGGAGCATCCGGAGCTATCACCGATACATCGGCAGCTTTGACATTCTTGCCGGAAACAGTGGAATTATCCCTGAGAGGAGCAGCAGAACCGATGCAGGAGGACAGATGCATGCCTGTCAGCTCTTTATTCGCATCGTATTCCAAAGAAAGAAGGCCGCACTTCTCCCAGTATTTCAGGGAACGAAGGACGTCCTTTTCGGTATGATTAAAGAAATCCGCCATATCCGAGATGCTGGTGGAACGACCGCCTCCCAGAACGCGCAGAAGGTATAAATATACCTTGATCTGTGCATCATTGGCATCTTTCATATATTCGTCAATAAAGAGATTGGAGACCAGTGTAAATCCTTCACATGATGCTCCTGTAACACGTAACTCTCCCATAGACCCCTCACTTCATTTTCTATATGATAAGCCTCCGAAGAACCCTACCCCAAACATCCCCCAATGCTTAGAGAACTTGTGGAAGCAGAACAAAGTATAACATGGGGGCCCTGGGTTGCAAAGGGTAAAAATGCCAAAAAATCACGCAGAATCAAGGGTTTAGGACTTCAGGACCAATTGTGTAAAATGTGGATAAAACAGGATCCGCGATAGTAAAAAACGAAAATTTGTATGAAAAACACAAACAATTTTGCGGATACCGGTTTTCCACAAAATGGGCAAAAAATATCCACAGCAGGGGTGACCGCCGGTCGCCGGAAACTGTGGATATTGTGGATGACTTAACGAGAGAGGAGGTTTTCACCGATTTTGTGGACGTCTCCTGCCCCCATAGTTATCAACAGGTCATTTTTTGTACAATTTTTTTCAAGAAAATTTTCGATGGAAGCAAAGTCGGGGAAGTAATCACAGGTCTTGCCCAGAGCCCGGATCTCCTGCTGCAGTGTCTTTGAACTGATCCCCAGATCATCGGTTTCTCTTGCAGCATAAATGTCAGCCAGCACCACATGATCCGCCAGGGACAAAGCACTGGCAAAGTCTTTCATAAAGGATTTGGTCCGGCTGTAGGTGTGAGGCTGAAATACGCACCACAATTTGTTGTGAGGACAATTTTGGGCTGCCGTTAATGTGGCTCTGATCTCCGTGGGATGATGTGCATAATCATCAATAACGGTAACACCGTTAAATTCACCCTTCGTTTCAAAACGCCGTTCGGTTCCGCCAAAGGAAGCAAAGGCAGAAAGCATGGCATCATCGGAAAGCTGCAATAAGCGTCCGCAGGCGATGGCAGCCAGTGCATTGTATACGTTATGTTCTCCCGGAACAGCTAATGTCACCTTCAGACGGTAACCATCCGGTCCGCAGGCGGTAAAGGAAGGATGTGCAAAGTCATCATAGGTAATGGCTTCGGGATAATAGTCGAATGCCTGATCCGGGCCGTAGGTTAATACCTTACAGGGCAGGTCGGCAGTCAGTTCCTTATAATCGGGAATCTGTCCGTTGATGATCAGAGCTCCGTCTGCCGGCAGGATCTGTGCAAACCTATGGAAGGAATTACGGATGTCGTGGATATCCTTGAAAAAATCCAGATGGTCTTCTTCCACATTGAGGATCAGGGAAATCTTCGGGAAGAAGTGAAGGAAACTATTGGTATATTCACAGGCTTCCAAAACAAAATAACGATCGGATCCCACCCGATAGTTACTTCCGATGGACTTAAGCATTCCTCCGATGGAAAGGGTGGGGTCTGCGTCGGAAGCCAAAAGCATCTCGGAGATCATGGAAGTAGTGGTGGTCTTTCCATGGGTTCCGCTGATGGCGATGGGAAGATCATAGAATTTCATCATCTGCCCCAGAAGCTCTGCACGGGTCATATGGTTCAGGCCCATTTCCAGCATACGGACATATTCCGGGTTATCCGGCCGGATCGCTGCGGTATAAACCACCAGATCGATATCCGGCGTGAGGTTTTCCGCTTTCTGACCATAGTATACTTTGATCCCTTTGCTTTCCAGAATATGGGTAAGGTCACTTTCTTTCATATCGGAGCCGGAGATCTTAAATCCGCGGGATAACAATATCTCAGCAAGGCCGCTCATGCTGATGCCGCCAATGCCCATAAAATATACATGGATCGGGTGATCGTAATCAATCTGATACATAGTGTGCCTCTTCTAATATGTAGTGTTTCGCCTTTGCGTTTACTCATTATAATCTTTTTTCGGCAAAAGTCCAAATAGTACCGGGGGACCGGCAGTAGTTGTGAAACTTTTTAAATAGTTGTTTGAAAGAATGTGGATAATTACCAAATTTTTGAAAAAGAGTAGGAAATTATTGTAAAAGATTCACATAAATATTATACTTAAAATAGTTACCAATTAAGCAAAAATATAGGACAACTGAGGTGTAAGACATGGTAAAAAAGGAAATGATAGCGATGCTACTGGCCGGAGGTCAGGGAAGCCGTCTGGGCGTCCTTACTTCGAAAGTTGCTAAGCCTGCGGTTGCGTTTGGCGGCAAATATCGTATCATCGATTTTCCCCTGAGTAACTGCATTAATTCCGGCGTGGATACGGTGGGCGTATTGACACAGTATCAGCCCCTGCGGTTGAACTCCCATATAGGGATCGGTATTCCCTGGGATCTGGATCGTAACATTGGCGGTGTAACGGTTCTTCCTCCTTATGAGAAGAGCGAGAATTCCGAGTGGTATACCGGAACAGCCAATGCGATTTATCAGAACCTGGATTATATGGAAAGCTATAATCCGGATTATGTTCTGATCCTGTCCGGTGATCACATCTATAAGATGGATTATGAGGTGATGCTGGACTTCCATAAGGCCAACAAATCCGAGGTAACCATTGCGGTTATGCCGGTTCCCATGGAAGAAGCAAAGCGTTTCGGTATCATGATCACAGACGAAGATCGTCGGATCATCGATTTTGAGGAGAAGCCGGCAAATCCCAGAAGTAATCTGGCATCTATGGGTATCTATATATTTAATTGGAAGACCTTGAAAGAGGCTCTTATTTCCAATGCAAATCAATCCGGACTGGATTTCGGAAAACATATCATTCCTTATTGTCATAAGATGGATAAACCCATGTATGCTTATGAGTTCAACGGTTACTGGAAAGATGTGGGAACGTTGACTTCTTACTGGCAGGCTAATATGGAGCTCATCGATATCGTTCCGGAATTCAATCTTTATGAGGAATACTGGAAGATCTACACCAAATCCCAGGCGCTTCCGCCGCAGTATCTGTCATCGGATTCCCAGATCGAGCGATCGATCCTGGGTGAAGGAACGGATATCTTCGGACGGGTTTACAGCTCTGTGATCGGTTGTGACGTAGTCATCGGAGAGAATTCCGAGATCCATGATTCCATTATCATGAATGGTGCACGGATCGGAAAGAACTGCGTTTTAAATAAAGCCATCGTGGCAGAATATGCAGTGATCGGTGACAATGTGGTACTGGGAGACGGCGAAGAGAAGGAGAATGAAACAGATCCTCATATCTATACCGGCGGACTGGTCACCATTGGCGAGAAGAGTCTCATCCCCGGCAATGTAAGGATCGGGAAGAACTGCTGTGTATCCGGTGATACGGTAGCAGGCGATTATCCCGACAACCGGCTGGAAAGCGGAAAAACATTGATTAAGGAGAGTGAGGGAATATGAGAGCAATCGGAATCATCCTGGCAGGCGGAAATAATCATAGAATGCGAGAACTCTCTCAGAAACGTGCCATCGGCGCCATGCCTATAGCAGGGAGCTACCGTAGCATCGATTTCGCCTTAAGTAATATGAGTAATTCTCATGTGCAGAAAGTAGCGGTATTTACACAGTACAATGCCGGAAGTCTGAACAAACATCTTACTTCTTCCAAGTGGTGGGATTTCGGACGTAAACAGGGCGGGCTGTTCGTTTTTACCCCTACCGTTACGGCAGAGAACAGTTTCTGGTATCGCGGGACAGCGGATGCCCTTTACCAGAATCTTCCTTTCCTGAAGGAAAGCCATGAACCTTATGTGATCATCACCTCGGCGGATTGTGTTTATAAGATGGATTACGCCAAGGTGCTGGAATATCATATTGAAAAGAAAGCGGATATCACTATTGTCTGCAAGGATCTGCCTGATGCTGAGCCGGCAGAACGCTACGGAACCATTGAAATGGATGCTGACAACCGTGTGATCAATTTCGAAGAGAAACCACTGGTCGCACACAGCAACACCATTTCCTGCGGTATCTATGTGGTACGTAGAAGACAGCTCATCGAGATGATCGAGCGCAGCGCGGAGGAAGACCGGTACGATTTTGTACGGGATATTCTGGTGCGTTATAAAGACATCAAGAAGATCTATGGTTACAAGATGACGGATTACTGGCGCAATATCGCGTCGGTGGAGGATTATTTCCAGACCAATATGGACTTCCTCAATACCGCTACCCGTAACTATTTCTTCAAGGAGTATCCGGATATTTACAGTAAGGTGGATGATCTTCCGCCTGCAAAATTCAATCCGGGAGCCAAGGTACATAACAGTCTGATCTCCAGTGGTTGTATTGTAAACGGAGTGATCGAGGACTCAGTTATCTTCAAGCAGTCCTACATCGGCAATAATTGTTATATTCGTAATTCCATCATATTGAATGATGTATATATTGGGGACAATACGCACATTGAGAACTGTATTGTAGAAAGCAGAGGAACCATTCGGGCCAACTCCTATTACAAGGGGGAGGACGAGATCAAGATCGTAATTGAACGCAATGATCGGTATGTGATCTGATTCACGGCATAAGCCGGGTATAGGGGGAGCTTCATGGAAATTACAGACGTACGTGTTCGGAAGATGGAAAAAGAAGGTAAGATGAAAGCCGTTGCATCCGTTACCTTTGACGATGAACTGGTGATCCACGATATCAAGGTGATCGAAGGAGAAAAGGGACTCTTCATTGCCATGCCCAGTAAGAAAGTAGTCAGCGGGGAATATCGGGATATCGCACATCCCATCAATGCCAGTATGCGTGAACGCCTGCAGGGCAAAATTCTGGACAGTTATATGAATTTAGGAGAATGATCGTAACGATGCGGGGATATATGACAGAGATGTCATATATCCCCTTTTTCGTGCAAATCTTTGGGAAATGAGGTATTCTTGTTGTAAAGACGAAGAAAACCAAGAAAGAAGAATACGAAATCACCATGATCATTATCGCAGGCCTGGGAAATCCGGGAAGAGAGTACGAAAATACAAGGCACAATGTTGGCTTCGAAGTAGTGGATGCATTGGCAAGGAAGATCGGAGCTACGGCTTTTGGCAAAGAGGGAAAAGCACTGGTAGCCAAAGGGATCATCGCAGGAGAGAAGGTCCTGCTGGTAAAGCCGCAAACCTATATGAATCTTAGCGGAGAGGCCATTCGACCCCTTCTTGATTTCTATAAACTGGATCCGGAGGAAAGTCTGATCGTCATTTCCGATGACATCGATCTTCCGGTGGGACATATACGGATCCGTCAGGGCGGAAGTGCCGGCGGACATAACGGACTGAAAAATATCATTCTCCATACCGGCACGGAGAAGTTCCCCCGGCTGCGTCTGGGGGTGGGACAAAAACCGGATGGTTATGATCTGGCCGATTATGTGCTGGGTCATTTTTCCGGAGAAGAGAAAACACTCATGGAAGAAAAATTCGGGGAGGCAGCAGATGCCGTGGCACTGATGATCGAAGAAGATGTTTCCCTGGCCATGAACCGTTACAATACCAAGAAAGAGAAGAAACCGAAGAAAACGGATGAGAATACTGACAGCACCGCTCCGTGAACTGGGAGAATTTGAAGAAATTGAAAAGAGTATCCGACAGGAAGGGATCGTAGCCTTAACCGGCTGCATCGACTCCCAGAAGTTTCACGTAGCCAGTACTCTGGCGGAATCCATGCGTTACAAGCTGATCATTACCTACAGTGAACAGCGTACACGGGAGATCTTTGAAGACTACAAACTTTATGACAGGAATGTCACAATGTTTCCTGCCAAAGACCTTATCTTCTTTGAGGCGGATATCCATAGTAACGAACTGACCATTCAGCGTATGAAGGTGCTCCGTCGTCTGCTGGAAGGAAGACCCTGTACCATTGTAACTACTTTTGATACCTTGATGATGCCCATTATTCCTGTGGGAACCATCGCAGATCATGTGCTCTCCATTGATAAGAAGACTTCCATCGATGAGACGGAGTTTGCCCGTACCCTGATCGCCATGGGCTATGAGAAGAATTATCAGGTGGAGGCGCCCGGACAGTTTTCCATCCGCGGAGGCATTATTGATGTTTTTGACCTGACGGAGGAAAACCCCTACCGGATCGAGCTTTGGGGAGATGATATTGATTCTATCCGCAGTTTTGACCTTTTGAGCCAACGATCCATTGAATCGCTGGAATCTATTTCCATCTATCCGGCTTCCGAGATGATCCTTTCGGAGGAGCAGATGCGGGAAGGATTCGGAAGGATCCGTGAAGAAGCGGAGAAATATGAGGCTGCCCTTCGAGGGGAGTTTAAAACCGAAGAGGCCCATCGCATCAAGACTACCATAAAGGAACTGGAAGAACAGGTAGTGGAACTGCGGGCTTCGGTGAATCTGGACAGTTATCTGGGATATTTTTATCCGGATACGGACCTGTTCCTGTCTTTGTTTGATCAGAAAAAAACGGCCATTTTTATTGAAGAACCCGCCCGGGTGGAAGAACATGCAGGTGCCATCGAAGCGGAGTTTCGTGACAGTATGAGCCATCGGCTGGAGAAGGGTTATATCCTTCCCGGCCAGACCCGTCTTCTTATGGAGAAGGAAAAGGTGGCAGCAGGGCTGCAGAAGTATCACACTGTTACGTTGTCGGCGCTGGATACAAGAAGCAGTTTTCTGAAACCCAAGGCGAAATATGACATTCCCTCGGTGGGAGTGGCCTCCTATAATCAGTCCTTTGAACTGCTGGTGAAGGACTTGAAGCGTTACCGCAAGGAAGGATACCGCGTGCTGGTGCTTTCGGGATCGAGAACGAGAGCCAAACGTTTGGCCGGAGATTTACTGGACCAGGAGCTGACAGCCTTCTATACGGAGGATCCGGACCGGGAACTGCAGCCGGGAGAGGTGGCTTTATTTTATGGCCGCGTTCTGAAGGGATTTGCCTATCCCATGCTGAAGTTCGTAGTGATCACGGAAAGCGATATCTTTGGCGCGGAAAAGAAAAAGAAGCGGAAAAAGAGGCAGTACGAAGGCCAGAAGATCAATGATTTCAATGATCTTAAAGTGGGCGACTATGTGGTGCACGAGAACCACGGCCTTGGTATTTACAAAGGAATTGAAAAAGTAGAGTCCGACCATGTGGTGAAGGACTATGTGAAGATCGAATACGGCGACGGAGGCAATCTCTATATTCCTGCAACGGGACTGGATGTGATCCAGAAATATGCTTCCGCAGATGCGAAAAAGCCTAAGCTGAACAAGCTGGGAACTCAGGAATGGACCCGGACCAAGACCAAGGTGCGGGAAGCCGTGGGGGTGGTGGCACAGGACCTGGTGGAACTGTATGCCCTTCGAAATCAGGAACAGGGCTTTCGTTTCAGCCCGGATACCGTATGGCAGCGGGAGTTTGAGGAGTCGTTTCCCTTCGAGGAAACGGAAGATCAGCTGAGTGCCATTGCAGATACCAAGAAGGATATGGAAAGCACCCGGATCATGGATCGTCTTATTTGTGGCGATGTAGGCTACGGCAAAACCGAAATTGCCATCCGTGCTGCATTTAAGGCTATTCAGGACGGCAAACAGGTGGCGTTCCTGGTACCGACCACCATTTTGGCACAGCAGCATTACAATACCTTTAATCAGCGTATGAAGGACTTCCCGGTGCGGGTGGAAATGTTATCCAGATTCCGCACAAGTGCAGAGCAGAAGCAAACCCTGGAAAGACTCAGTCAGGGCCGGGTGGATATCGTGATCGGAACCCACAGACTGCTTTCCAAGGATGTATCCTTTAAAAACCTGGGACTGCTGGTGATCGATGAGGAACAGCGTTTTGGTGTGACCCATAAAGAAAAGATAAAGAAAATGCGGGAAAATGTGGATGTGCTTACCCTGACGGCAACGCCTATTCCCAGAACGCTGCATATGTCTCTGATCGGTATCCGTGATATGAGTGTTCTGGAGGAAGCACCCAATGAGCGAGTGCCCATTCAGACCTTTGTTTGCGAATACAACGAAGAGATGGTGCGGGAAGCCATTACCCGGGAGCTGTCCCGTGGCGGTCAGATCTATTACGTTTATAATAAAGTAAATACCATTGCCGATATGGCTGCGCAGATCCAGAAGATGGTGCCGGAAGCCAATGTAGCGTTTGCGCACGGCCAGATGAAGGAAAGTGAGCTGGAACGCATCATGGTGGACTTTATCAGCGGGGACATTGATGTTCTGGTGACCACTACCATTATTGAGACCGGACTGGATATTTCCAACGTTAATACCATGATCATTCATGATTCCGATGCCATGGGCCTGTCTCAGCTGTATCAGCTGAGGGGGCGTGTGGGACGAAGCAACCGGACGGCCTACGCCTTTCTGATGTACCGGAAGAACAAGATGTTAAAGGAAGTGGCGGAGAAACGTCTTACGGCGATCCGGGAATTTACGGAACTGGGAAGCGGCTTTAAGATCGCCATGCGTGATCTGGAAATCCGCGGAGCCGGTAATCTGCTGGGTAAGGAACAGCACGGGCACATGGCAGCGGTAGGATACGATCTGTATTGTAAGATGCTGGATGAAGCGGTAAAGACCCTGAAAGGCATTGATATCAGCGAGGATTTTACAACCTCGGTGGATCTGGATGTGGACGCATTCATCCCGCCTTCTTATATCGCCAATGAAATCCAGAAGCTGGATATTTATAAACGGATCGCAGACATTGAAAGCGACAGCGAGAGCGAAGATGTAAGGGAAGAACTGTTAGACCGGTTCGGAGAGATTCCTCCATCCGTAGAAAACCTGATGCGGATCTCCCGCATGCGTGGCAGAGCCCATAAGCTGTTTATCACAGAGCTGCGGGCCAAGAACGAGGAGATTTCCGTTTTGCTGAAGCCCGATGCGGGCCTTAAGGTGGAAGGAATCCCGGAATTACTACAAAAAGAAGGCAAAAACCTTACCTTCCAGAGCAAAGGCAACCCGGCGTTTTACAGTCGTTATGAAAAAGCGGAGCTGAGAGAAAAAACAGAAGAGAACATCATGAAGGCAGTAGATCATCTGCTGCAGAGCATGGAGGAGGCACTACTGTGACACAGGAGCAAAATACCAGAAAAAAAAGACCCGGAAGTATGACAATCCCTTTGATGAGCATGAGCATGCTGCCATTGGTCCTTATGAGTCTGGTCATTGCGGTGGTTTCTTCCTACCTGGTACGTATGGCGGTGGAGAAACAGGTAAAGAACGATCTGAAGAATGTGGCATCTGCAGTGGAAGTGACATTGGATACCTTTTATCCCGGAGATTATGAGATGGTGACCACAGAGGGTGGCCTGGTGTTCTGCAAGGGAGAGCAGATCCTCAGCAGTCACTATGATCTGCTGGACCGATTCCGGGAAGAGACCGGGATCGAGGTAACCTTGTTTTATCAGGATGCCAGAGTACTGACGACGATCACGGATCCGGACGGAAATCGAATGGATGGCACCGGCCTTCATACGGTGATCAAAGAACAGGCGCTGGATCGCCAGAAAGAGGTCTTTTATTCCGGCGTAGCCATCGGAGAGATGCGATTTTTTGCATATTACAGACCCTTATATAATTCCGATAACGAGTTGTTTGGCCTGATCGGCGTGGCAACCCCCACGGCTACGGTACAGGGAGCGGTGAGCTCCGTGATCTGGCCCATTGTTATCATTGCCATTGTAGGTGCGGCCCTGGCAGCACTGATCAGCGTACTGTACAGCAAGAATCTGTTAAATGCCCTCAAGAAGATGGAACAGTTCCTTTCTCAGGTTTCCAGGGGACGACTTACGGCTACTTTGGATGAAAGCGTCTCCAAACGTAAGGACGAGATCGGTAAAATGGGAATATCCGCAATGGAAATGGAAAAGTCTCTGCGGGATCTGATCGAAAAGGATGCGCTTACCGGCTTATATAACCGAAGGTACGGCAATTCCAAGCTGTCGGATATGTGGAGGAAGGCATCCAGGACCGGGCAGCAGTTTGCCATTGCCATCGGTGATATCGACTTCTTTAAGAAGGTAAATGATACTTATGGTCACGAATACGGAGATCTGGTACTGAAAAAAGTATCGGAAGTTCTTCGCCGGAACATGGGCGGTAAAGGCGTTCCCATCCGTTGGGGCGGCGAGGAATTCCTGTTTATCTTTGACGGGATCGGCAAGGCCGGAGGTACGGAAGTGCTGGAAGATATACTGGACCAGATCCGGGCTCTGGATATCTATACGGAGACCGGTGAGGTGATCAAGGTTAGCATGACCTTCGGAATCGTGGAAGGAGACAGTACCAGATCCGTAGATGAAGTGGTATCCGAAGCAGACACCCGGCTTTATGAAGGAAAACGAGGCGGCAGAAACCGCATCATAGAAGATTAGAGTCCCTTTTATTGGACACAAGACCTGCTAAATTATAACCAGGAAATGAAAACCCGGTTTTGTTTAGGAGGTCTTTTTTATGAAAGGATATAGTGTAGAAAACGGATATATGGGCTATGTAGAAGGAAGTTACCGTCTGTTCTGTGACGAGGGTGAATACATCGAATATATGGAAGAAGAGGCATAAAACCGCATGAGACGGGGCTGTTGAATCATGCTTGTCAATCCGTCGGATTCAAGGTATACTAGCTGATGATAAATGTAGACAGATTTGCGGAGATGACGGTACATCTTCCGACAAGTCACATTTTATGGAGGCAAATATGAAAAAGAGAGTATTATCACTGGTTCTCGCTGCTGCTATGGTTCTTTCCTTAGTTGGTTGCGGTTCCGCCACTGAATCTGCTGACAACGCAGAGAGCGCATCTACTACCGACATCGCATTCGTTACAGATGTAGGTAACATCGATGATCAGTCTTTCAATCAGTACACATGGGCAGGTGTTCAGGAGTTCGCTTCTGCAAACGGTCTGGTAGCTAACTACTACAAGCCCTCTGAGGATTCTGATGCAGGTCGTGTAGAGCAGATGGGTAACGCTGTTAACGATGGCGCTAAGGTTATCGTAATGGCTGGTTATCTGTTCGCAGGTGCTCTGGCTGAAGCGCAGGAGAAATATCCTGATGTAGCGTTCCTTGCAATTGATGTCAGCATCGGAGACCTTGCAAATCCCGCTGCCAACACCGCTCTGATCACTTTCAAAGAGGAGCAGGCCGGTTATCTTGCAGGTTATGCAGCAGTTACCGATGGTTACAAGGAGCTTGGTTTCCTTGGTGGTATGGCTGTTCCTGCAGTTGTTCGTTACGGTTATGGTTTTGTTCAGGGTGCTGAGCAGGCTGCAAAGGATACCGGAGCTGCTGATGTTAACATCAAGTACTGGTATTCCGGAAGCTTCGTAGCAAACGATGATATCAAGGCTAAGATGGATAGCTGGTATTCCGAAGGAACCGAGATCGTATTCGCATGCGGCGGTTCTATCTGCAACTCTTGTCTTGCAGCTGCACAGGCTAACAACGGCAAGATGATCGGTGTAGACGTTGACCAGTCTTATCTGGATACCAACGTAGTTGTTACATCCGCTATGAAGGCACTTGCTAACTCTGTAAAGGTTACTCTTGCAGATGCTAAGGCAAATGACTGGAAGTTCTCTGCAACTTATGCAGGTAAGGAGACCACTCTTGGCGCAGCTGAGGATTGTGTAGGTCTTCCTATGTCCACAAGCACATTTACTACTTTCAGCCAGGAGAAGTATGATGAGCTGTTCAAGGGTCTGGCTGACGGATCTCTGGCTGTAGATAACAGCTTTGATACCGCTGTTACTCCTGCTGTATCTACCATTTCTGTAGATTATCAGGAATAATTATCAAACAGAGTTCATAATGGGGTGCCCGGGTTATGCCCGGGCACTTTTTTTGTGCAGAGAGGTAGCCGCTGTACTGTATTTTTGCCATACGAAATGGTATACTAGAATGAGCCGGAACATGGGTAAATATGCCTGAAGATGGGACCGGTAGAATAAGGAAGGGGTGTGAGTACGGATGGCGGAAGATTATGTGATCGAGATGCTTCACATAACAAAAGAATTTCCGGGTATTAAGGCAAATGACGACATTACACTGCAATTGCGGCGTGGTGAGATTCATGCGCTGTTAGGTGAGAACGGAGCCGGCAAAAGTACCCTCATGAGCGTTTTGTTTGGTCTGTATCAGGCAGAACAGGGTGTGATCAAGAAAGACGGAAAGGAAGTCCAGGTAAAGGATCCTAATGATGCCAACCGGTTAAAGATCGGTATGGTACATCAGCATTTTAAGCTGGTAGAGTGCTTTACGGTACTGGATAATATCATATTGGGTGTGGAGGATACCAAGAACGGTTTCCTTCAATACGATGCAGCCCGTAAGAAAGTTATGGAGCTTTCCGAACGCTACGGATTGCGTGTGGATCCTGATGCATATGTGTCGGATATTTCCGTAGGTATGCAGCAGAGAGTCGAGATCCTTAAGATGCTGTACCGGGATAATGAGATCCTGATCTTCGATGAACCTACTGCAGTATTGACTCCCCAGGAGATCAATGAGCTGATGGAGATCATGCGAGGCTTCAAGAAAGAAGGCAAGAGCATTCTCTTTATTACCCATAAGCTGGCAGAGATCATGGCAGTAGCTGATCGCTGTACCGTGCTTCGTAAAGGAAAATGCATGGGCACGGTAGACATAGCGGGAACCACCAAGGAAGAGCTTTCCAAATTGATGGTTGGCCGTGATGTGCAGTTTGAGATCGAGAAGAAACCTTGTAAGCCGGGAGACAGTATTTTATCTGTAAGAGATCTGGTAGTAGCTTCCAAGGTTCATAATAATAACGCTGTAAAAGGTGTATCCTTTGATGTGAAAGCAGGAGAGATCCTTTGCGTAGCAGGTATTGAAGGAAACGGCCAGACCGAGCTGGTATACGGTATTACCGGATTGGAGAAGATCACTTCCGGAACCGTTACATTAAAAGGTCAGGATATTACCACAGCACCCATAAGACAACGGAGTAAAGCAGGCATGAGCCATATCCCGGAGGACCGTCATAAACACGGACTGGTCCTGGATTATTCGCTGGAGGAGAATCTGGTATTGCAAAGATACTGGGAGCCGGACTTCGAAAAGCGGGGCGTGATCCGAAAAGATGCGGTTCGAAAATATGCGGAAGGACTGATCGATCGCTTTGATATCCGATCCGGTCAGGGCCCTGTTACCGTGGCAAGATCCATGTCCGGCGGTAATCAGCAGAAAGCTATCATCGCCCGCGAGATCGATAAACAACCGGAACTTCTGGTAGCGGTTCAGCCTACGAGAGGTCTGGACGTGGGAGCCATCGAATATATCCATAAACAGCTGATCGCGGAGAGAGACGCAGGCAAGGCCGTGTTGCTCATCTCTCTGGAACTGGATGAAGTAATGGATCTGTCAGACCGGATCCTGGTAATGTACGAAGGAGAGATCGTAGGAGAATTTAATCCCAAAGAAACCGACGTACAGGAGCTTGGTCTTTATATGGCCGGCGCCAAAAGTAATACTAAGAAAGAAAAGGAGGCATAAGAACCGTGAACAAGAAGAAACGTCTTGCTGAAAACGGCATGCTGATCAGCATATTAGCCTCTGTTGTATCCATTATATTCGGATTGATCTTCGGATTTGTGCTGTTATTCATTTTGAATCCGGCGAAAGCAGGGATTGGTATCAATGCGATGCTGACCACCGGTTTTGCCAGTCTGGATCAGTTCGGTAAGGTACTGTATCAATCTGCACCTTTGATGCTCTGCGGTCTTTCCGTAGGCTTTGCTTTTAAAACCGGGTTGTTTAACATCGGAGCATCCGGTCAATATACCATTGGTGCCTTCTGTGCATTGCTGGGGGGTATCGCATGGCAGCTTCCCTGGTGGGCCTGCCTGATCCTGGCTTGCATCGGCGGTGGCATCTGGGGTATTTTTCCCGGACTGTTTAAAGCTTTATTTAATGTAAACGAAGTTATCACCTCCATTATGTTCAACTGGATCGGTATGTTCCTGGTGAATTTCCTCATGGCCAACATGCCCATCTTACTGGCAAGTGCCTGGGGGGCAAGTAACTCTGATCGAACCGCGGCCTTATCCGCAGCCAATCCCGGAGCTATCATTCCCAAAGGCGGCCTGGACAAGATCCTCGGCAATTCCAGCTGGATCAATATCAGTGTGTTCATTGCTCTTCTGGTAGCCTTGATCACATATTTTATTCTGAATAAGACGACTTTCGGTTATGAACTGAAGGCCTGCGGATATAACAAAGAAGCTTCCCGTTATGCCGGTATCAATGCAAATCGCAATGTGGTATTATCCATGATCATTGCAGGTGCTCTGTCCGGCTTAGGTGGCGGCGTATATTATCTGGCAGGAACCGTTCAGTATGTATTGGAGAAATCCATTCTGGCCATGGGATTTAACGGTATTCCCGTTGCACTTCTGGCAAACTCCAATCCCATCGGAACGATCTTCAGTGCATTGTTTATCAGCTACATTCAGGTAGGCGGTTCCGCGATGCAGCCGAACTTCTCTTCGGAAGCAACCGACATCATTATTGCGGTGATCATTTATCTGGCTGCATTTGCACTCCTGATGAGAGGCCTGATCATCCGGCTCCTGTCCGGCAAGAAGGATAAGGAGGTGAAGGCATGAATATATTAGCCAATATCATTTCCCTTACCATCGTATTTGCAGTGCCTTTGATGCTGGTGGCATTAGGCGGAATGTATTCCGAGCATTCCGGCGTGATCAATCTGGCACTGGAAGGTATTATGATCATTGGAGCCTTATGCTCCTGCTTTACGTTACAAAGTCTGGATCGAAGCGGTTTCGGACCGGCGCATCCTCAGCTTTCCATGTTGATCGCAATCCTGGTAGCCGGTGTGACCGGTATGGCATTTTCCGTATTACTGGCCTTTGCGGCCATCAACCTGAAAGCGGATCAGACCATTGGCGGTACCGCACTGAATACCTTTGCCCCTGCTTTTGCAGTAGTGGTTACCTGGGCAGTGCAGGGACAGGGCCTGACCACCATTCAGATCCCTACCTGGATCCGTATCACCCAGGCCAATTTCGGATTGGAACCGGGAGATGGCTTCTGGGATATGCTGATCTTCAAGTATTTTTATCTGACAACGCCCATTGCTGTGATCCTCTTCTTTGCAGCATGGATCGTAATGTATAAGACCCGATTCGGCCTTCGCTTAAGAGCCTGCGGTGAACATCCTCAGGCAGCGGATTCTGTGGGAATCAATGTATACCGCATGCGTTATGCAGGTGTGCTGATCTCCGGTTTCTTAGGCGGTGTTGGCGGTATTGCATACATCATTGCCATCGGAAGCGGATTTAGTTCCAGCGTAGGCGGTTATGGTTTCCTGGCACTGGCTGTTATGATCTTTGGTAACTGGAAACCGGTACAGATCCTGGGTTCTGCCGTATTCTTTGCACTGTTCAAAGTAATCGCGGCTTATAATTCATCCATTCCCTTCCTTCCCAAGCTGGAAGGTGTAAAGGATAAGTCTTCGTTGTATCAGATGCTTCCTTATGTGGTGACCATGATCGTATTGATCTTCACATCCAAGTCTTCCAAGGCACCGAAGGCGGAAGGTATCCCTTATGATAAGGGCTCAAGATAACAAACAGTATTTTCTTGGTAGAGCAAATATAAACCGGCAGCATGTACAGGAGGATAAACATGGCTAAGAAAATCGCAAAGATAATTGCATTCATTCTCATCATCATCGGCATTGCCGTGCTTGCTTATTATGCAGTGCAGTATTTTAAAGCAAGAAGAGGGGACGAGGACGTAGACTGGTTCCCTGTAGAGAAGATCGAAAACAAAGTAGACCAGATCAGGAAGCAGTTGGATGTACTCCTTGACCAGGTAAAAAAAGGAGATAGTTTCACATGTTAAATTCAAAAATGTTTGATCACACTCTGCTGAAGGCAGAGGCAACGCAGGATCAGGTAGCACAGATCTGTAAGGAAGCACTTACCTATGATTTTGCTTCCGTATGCGTAAACTCCTGCTATACTGCATTTGTTGCACAGCAACTGAAAGGAAGTACCGTAAAGACCTGTACGGTAGTTGGTTTCCCCCTGGGTGCCATGAGCACTAAGGCGAAGGCAGCCGAGACTGCATATGCAGTTGCAGACGGTGCAGATGAGATCGATATGGTGATCAATGTAGGAGCATTGAAGGAAGGCCGTTACGATTACGTTCTGGAAGATATCAAGGCTGTTAAGGATGCTTGTGGGCAGGCACATCTGAAGGTGATCATCGAGACCTGCCTTCTCAGCGACGCAGAAAAGGTAAAAGCTTGCGAACTGTCTGTGGAAGCAGGTGCTGACTTTGTAAAGACCTCCACCGGATTTTCTACCGGCGGTGCAAAGGCAGTAGATGTGGCACTTATGAGAAAGACCGTTGGTCCTGACATCGGTGTAAAGGCATCCGGTGGGATCCGTGATACCCAGACGGCTGAGAAGATGGTAGAAGCAGGCGCAAATCGTCTGGGAACCAGTGCTACCATCGCAATCTTATCCTAAGGCGGACCGGTCATGGCAAAATTGTATTTCAGACATGGTGCAATGGGCAGTTCCAAAACCGCCAATGCACTGATGGTAGCTTATAATTACTATGAAAGGGGCAAACATGCCCTCATGGTAAAACCACAGCTGGAAAACAGGGACGGAAAACAGGTGATCAAAAGCCGCATCGGCTTAGAGCAGGAATGTGAGTTCGTAGAGAACCTGGTAAAGATGACTGATGAAGAGATCAAAGCGTATGACTGTATCATCGTAGATGAAGCACAGTTCTGTAAGAAAGCGGAGATCGAATTCTTCCTTCACATTGTGGACCATCTGGGAATTCCTGTGATCTGTTACGGCTTGCGTACCGATTTCCGACGGGAACCCTTCGAAGGTTCCATCTGGCTTCTTGCGTGGGCAGATGTGATCGAAGAATTGAAGACCGTCTGTTGGTGCGGACAGGGAGCCTGTTGCAATACCCGTCTGGACGCCAACGGTAAGATCATTCGTACCGGTGAACAGGTGGTCCTGGGAGGCAATGACAGCTACATTGCCCTTTGCAGAAAACATTATGAGAACGGAGATATCGGTCCCGGCTGGGTGATCCCGAAGGATTGATCCTGAAAATATAAGGGCCGATACGGAGACAATATGGAAAACAGAGAATACAAAGTATACGAGATCAAAAAAAGCGTATTTGAAGACAACAACAAAGAAGCGGATCAGCTTCGTGCGGAATTAAAAGAGAAGAAAACCTTTCTGCTGAATCTGATGTCTTCCCCCGGAGCAGGTAAAACCACCACGCTAAAGGCTACCATTGCTGCATTGAAGGATGAAATGAATATTGCAGTCATGGAAGCTGACATTGATTCCGATGTGGATGCAGCCACTATTGCAACCACCGGAGCTAAGGTCATTCAGCTGCATACCGGCGGTATGTGTCACCTGGATGCGGGTATGACCAGACAGGGGATCGAGCAGATCGGGATCGAGGGAATCGATCTGGCAATACTGGAAAATGTGGGCAATTTAGTGTGCCCCGCAGAGTTTGATACAGGATCTTCCAAGAACGCAATGATCCTCAGTGTTCCGGAAGGCGATGACAAACCGTTGAAGTACCCACTGATGTTCTCCATCTGCGATGTACTTCTGGTGAATAAGATCGATGCCATGGATTATTTTGATTTTGACCTGAAGGCTGTGGAAGAGCGGGCAAAACGCTTGAATCCCGATATCGAGGTGATCCCTATTTCCGCGAGAAACGGAGAAGGTATAGATAAATGGGCGGACTGGCTCAGAAGATCGGTTCGCGAATGGCAATCATAAAGGACGTGGGGGCGGACCTTTTTAAGGCCCGCTTTCTTTTTATCTAACGGCCGGATTCTTGATAAAAGGAAATGGCACGATCTTAATAAAAGGAAATGGCACGATCTTAATAAAAGAAAAATGGTACAACGTAAAGAGAGGGATTATGGATACCAAACGATTAATGGAATATACCAGACGATTTTTAAAAGATTATCAGATCTACCAGACTTACTGGAATTATGAGGATGGAGTGGTCCTTATGGGATGTAAGCAGCTGGCGGAAGCTACCGGCGAGGAATCTTTTATGGAGTATATGATCCACTACCTGGAAACAAGAGTCACGCCGGAAGGAACCATTCCTACATTTAAAACCGAAAAATTCAACATCGACAGCATGAACTGCGGCAAGGTGTTGTTTGCGGCGCTGGATCGAACCGGCGATGAGCGCTATAAGAAAGCACTGGATTTTCATATGGAAGTACTGGCAAAGCACCCCAGATGCAAATGCGGAAGCTTCTGGCACAAGGAAATCTATCCGAACCAGATCTGGCTGGATGGCTTATATATGGCACAGCCTTTGTATATGGAATACGAAACCCGTTTTCACAATAAAGAGAACTATAACGATATTATCCATCAGTTTGAGAATGTTCAGAAGTATCTCTATGACCCGGAGAAGAAACTGTACTATCACGGATATGATGAAAGCAGACAGGCGCCCTGGGCCAATAAAGAAACAGGATGTTCTGCAAACTTCTGGAGCAGAGCTTACGGCTGGTGGCTGATGGCACTCATTGATACCATGGATGTGATGAGCGAACAGATCTATGAACATTATCGTACACTGGAGGACATTTTCCGCATTGCAGTAAAGGGGTTGTTACCCCATCTGGATCCCAAGGACCATATGGTCTATCAGGTGATCGATCATCCGGAAGCGGAAGGAAATTATACAGAAACCAGCGGCAGTGCCATGGCAGCGTATGCCATCATGAAGGGCTGCAGATTAGGCGTATTGCTTCCCGAGAAGTATCTGCAGGTCGGAAGAAGCATGTTCGAAGGCATTGTAGAAAACAAGCTTCGTCCGGACGAAAACGGCATCGACAAGCTTTATGATATCTGCCATGTGGCAGGCTTAGGGCCCGGAGAAGAGAGAGACGGTTCTGTAGCATACTATCTGTCCGAGCCTAAGAGCGTGGATGAGGCCAAGGGCGTAGGACCGTTCCTTATGGCCTTTGGAGAATACCTGAAAACCAGCGAAGAATAAAAAGAAGAGGACCCTCATGAATATCAAGATATTATTGGCTACAGCCAGAAGCGTGACTTTAGAGATTGAAGAGGGAGGTCGGTTTCATACTACCTGCCCCTATGAGATCTATATCAATGGTGAAAAAAGAGGAGAGACAGACCGTGTGATCACAAATCTGTTTTCCTTAAAGCCGGATACGGACTATACCGTGGAGTTAAAGGGAAGCAGCGGAAACGGGACGGTTTCCTTTCAAACCAAAAAGGAATTTGTAACCCTGAATGTAAAAGAATTCGGAGCAGCAGGAGACGGGGAAACGGACGACACAGCATCGATCCAGGCAGCCATTCTTGCCTGCCCGAGAGATAGCCGGGTGCTGATCCCTAAAGGAACCTATAAGATCGGAGCGCTGTTCTTAAAGAGCCATATTGCATTGGAATTGGCAGAAGGAGCCATATTGTCTGCCAAAACAAGACGGGAGGATTTCCCCAGATTACCGGGATTGATCCAGAGCTATGATGAGACAGATGAATACAATCTTGCCAGCTGGGAAGGAAATCCGTTAAACAGCCATGCATCCATTCTTACCGGACTGGAAGTGGAAGATGTGGTGGTCTACGGAAAAGGCGAGATCAACGGAAATGCTTCCCGTGATAATTGGTGGGGTATTGTAAAGAAGATGAACGGATGTTATCGTCCGCACATGCTGTTTCTGAATCATTGTAAGGATATCCGCCTTCAGGGGTTAACCTTTACCAACAGTCCTTCCTGGACCTTACATCCTTATTTTTCGGAGAATATTGATTTTTTGGGAACCCGCATCGTGAATCCTGCAGATTCGCCCAATACGGACGGGATCGATCCGGAATCTGTAAAGAACATGAACATACTGGGTATGCATTTTACTCTTGGCGATGACTGCATTGCGGTAAAATCCGGTAAGATCTACATGGGACGGAAGTTCAAGCAGCCTTCGGAAAACATTCAGATCCGCCATTGTCTGATGGAGAATGGACACGGAGCTGTAACGGTAGGATCAGAGATGGCCGGGGGAGTAAAGAACCTGCTGGTGGAAAACTGCATTTTCAGTCATACGGACCGGGGACTTCGTATAAAGACACGAAGAGGAAGAGGAAGAGATGCTATCCTGGATGAGATCACCTTCCGCAGCATTACCATGGACCATGTAATGACGCCTCTGGTAGTTAATTCCTTCTATTTCTGCGATCCGGACGGACATACCAGCTATGTACAGAGCAGAGAAACCTATCCGGTGGATGAGAGAACACCACAGATCAAGAATCTGACCTTCGAAGATATGGTTTGTACCAACTGCCATGTGCGGGCAGCTTATTTTGAAGGATTGCCGGAGCAGAAGATCGAGAAGATCCGGATGAAGAATATTCAGATCAGCTATGCGGAAGATGCTAAATGCGGTGTGGCGGCTATGAGTGAAGGCGTGGAGGCCTGCAGCAAACAGGGACTCTTTGCTTCCAATATCCATGAACTGATCATGGAGAATGTGAAGATCACAGGACAGGATGGAGAAGAAGTAGAGCTTCACAATGTAGATAACATGTGATTTTTATAAAAAGAGGACTCTTTTCAAGAAAGAGTCCTCTTTTTTGATGACAGGATCGGAAACATGTCTGCAGAAACACGGACCGGGAATAAACAGGAGATCAGAAGGATCAGGATCCTAGAATGTGATCGATGGTATACTCTGCAGCTTCTTCGTCGGTTAACTGATGAGAGAAGGAGGCACGTTTTTCCGGATTGGCACCGGGACCGGTGGAATCGTATTCTGCAAAGAAGATGGTATCGTAGGCGGAAGTTTTACCCCAATCATGCCATCCTTCCGGACGGATATGGGCACCCATTTCGCAGTGGAGATATACAACTTTGGCAAATTCGCGCCAGGGCCTACCTAAATAACAGCTGTTATCCGGGCAGTTTCCGGTTAACTTGCAATGATCAAAGACAAAGCCGTAAGGGCTTTCTTTGGGTGTGGATGCAGCAGTCACATAGCCATAGATCTTTTGTTCTTCCATGGAAGCTGCAGCCGGCGCATCATCGGTTTTCTGGGAAAAGATCTCACAATTTTCAAAATAAGCAGTGGCGCCGCCGAAAATAAAATCCACATCTCCACGGATGTAGCAGTCTTTATAATAATGACGTCCTACAATACGAGGTGCGAATTCTTTGGGACCGCGGAATCCGCCGGGTTCTACTTCCTTTGGAGGAAGAGGTGCGGCAAATAACGTGTCCTGGCTGGCCAGAAGATGACAGTGATCAAATACAATATGGTCCCCGTCTACATATAATGCCAGAGCCTGTCCTGCCAGACGACCGAAGCCGGCAGCATTTTCAAAGGTTATATTTTTCGCGGTAAAATCATGGGTATCAATAAATACCGTCTGGGTACGGAAGGTACCGCGCTTGATACCGTCCTCTAATATTTCAAAAGCACCCAGGGAACCGGTGATCTTGGTGTTCTCGGGAGAATCTCCCATTAAAGTGATATAAGGCTTATCAATGGTAATAGGCCCCTGATAGGTGCCGGGAGAAAGCCGGATCAATACAGGCTGCTCATTATCCGATGGAACAGAGACTATGGCTTCCTGGATTGTTGCAAATTCCCGTGGAAACGGGTCTTTCTGTTCCATATAAATTAATTCCACATTTAACATTTTGCCCTCCTTTGGTAGAATGATCGTCTGATCATTTGGTTAATTCTTCGATGGATGCGGATCATAAGGTATAGAATCTATAACGTGGTAGTATTATTTTCCCGCATGGCGCTGGGAGTAATGCCAAATACTTTCTTAAATGCGCGGCGGAAGGTATTGGCGTTGTTGTAACCTACGGCCAGGTATAATTCATTTAAACTGATGTCTGTTTCCCGGATCAAACGGGATGCTTCTTCCATTCGGATGTTCTCGAGATAATTAGAGAAGTTTTGCTGATAGGTCTCCTTAAACAAATGGGAGAAATAGCTCTCGGATATGTGGAACTCGTCACTGATCTTGGTAAGACCCAGAGAGGGATCGGAGAACTTGTCATCGATATATTTGCGGATTTCCTTGATCAGCTGGCTCTCATCGGAAGAAGACTGGTTCAATTTGCAGAGGTTGTGTGCGATCTCTTCCATAAGCTGCATGGACATCTTACGGCCAAAGAGCGCATCCACATTTTCCAGAGCATTGCTGTTAAGATCTGTGGAGTGGATCAGGCTTCGAGCCCGGAATAAGGTGTTACGGATATCCGATAACAGGTATTCCATAAGATGATTGGGGAGCGAACGATATTCCAGATTTTCCTGTCGGATGATCTCGAACAGGGAAGTCAGCTGATCGTCTGCTCCGGAAGAAATGCAGGAAACCATACGATTCTGAAAGTCTACGGGATAATAATAGCTGCCGGAATCCTTGCGGATCATCTGGTAAGGCAGGAATATGTAGTTCTTGTTGGTGTAGTTGATGGCTTCCAAAGCCTGGTCATAAGAACGCCAGATGGTCTCCAGATAGGTTTTGGGATTGCCCAGGCCGCCGTAAAGCCAAATGGAATAGTTCTCCAGAAGATAATTATGCAGGCGAAGGACCTTGTCCTGGATCTCCATGGGGTCATCGGAGGCGGTGGGGAAGTTCAGTAAAACCGCATAAGCGCGCTCGGCGGGGGAGAACATATACAGAGGTTCTCCCAGATAAGCTTTCAGGATCTCCTGCAGTTTCTGATAATCCACCTGCTCCGGAGTAGTAAATAAAGATTCCTGTTCCGGCTCGTTAATGTATTCATTTTCATAGATCACCATGTAAAGGACGTAGTAGCGCTGGCCGCTTTCCGGAAAGCCCAGATAGGAACGTACATAGTCCAGCTCATCATTGCTCTGGATCTGGCCCAGCATTAGACGTCTGGCGTAAGCATTTTGAAGGTGGGGACGCTGCTGCTCCAATGTTTCCTGCAGGTTCTCGTTGCTCTGGGTCATATCGATCAGCTGATCGTTCAGCAGAGAAACGGGCTTCAGGTTCTGGCGGGACATAAATACACTGAGGAACAGGCCGACAAATAAGGCAACGAATACCAGCAGACCATACAGGAACTGATAGTAGCGCAGGAAACCGGAGGCTGCTTTGGTAGGAAGGAACAAGTAGTAAGTAAGCCCGTTTACCGACCCGTTGCAGTTCAATACCGTCATTTTGGTGCCGTTGATACGAGTGTTTGCAATTTTGTTATCCTTGAATATAAGGGAAGAAATTGTTTCCTGTGTAATAGAACGGCCGTTATCGTTGTAGGTAAATGCGGTTTCTCCGCTTCCATCCACTGCAACCAGAAAACCATCCTCGTAGAAGGAAATATTCTTAAACAGTTCGGAAAACTGTGTGCGATCAATGGAGAAACAAACAGATGCTTTGGTACCTGACAAAGAATAGGTAGAAAGATCCGTTACATAATAGTACAAAACCCGGGAGGGATTCACCTGATAATCCACGGCCGGATTAAAATGACGGAAACCGTTGGCTCCGTTCAGCATGTCGATCCAGGCATCAAACCGGTCTTCTTTCATGTGTTCTTCATTGCTGTAGAAGGTCTCGCTGGTCTTAAACTGCGAATAGGACACAATGTAATCGGTGCTGGGTAAATAAATAAAGTAGGAACGGATTGGCAGGATAAATTCATTGGGTATAAACAAGGTAAGATTCTGCTGCGCTTCATAAGCAGCGTAGATAAAATCGGAATCATATTTTGAATAGGAAACCAGACGGTGAACGGTTTCGGTCCGAGCGATCTGACTGCATAAGGTGTCCATTAAAGAAAGAGAGGTATCCATGGCAGATACAGATTGCTCCAGAAGGGACTGGTTTTCTTCCCAGAACCGGTCGTCGACGGACGAAATACTAAAGGAGTAAAGACTGATCCCCAGAATAAACATAAGGACCAGGATCAATGAATAAGAAAGGATCAGACGACGAACGAAGGGAGCCAGTCGGCCGCTGAGGGAAGAAATAAAAGACAATTGTTTCAGTTTTGATAAAAATGTAGCCATAATAAACCTTAAATAACGCATGAAATTTAAATAAAAATGTAAGCGTTTCCACTACTATTATAACGGATTTTTTGACAAAGTAAAAGAAAATATAAGAGAAGAAGAGAGACCGAAAAAGCCCATAAAATCTGGCATGTGCAAATTTTGACCTAAAGTTTTGCACCCCCATTCAAAATGTGTTTCTTGTCATTCAAAACATGAACATGCTAACTTGAAGGTGTCAAACGTAAACGCTTACATTTTTAACCTTGTTTTGAAAAAATCATCTTGAACAAGGGGTAAGCAAGAACATAGGAGGGACGTTATGAAGAAGAAGTTAGTTTCTATGCTTCTGGTTGCCGCT
>JAIKYN010000244.1 GCA_024683155.1 Lachnospiraceae bacterium
TTCTTTTCGATCAGCACCGAGTCGGTGGCCAGATTGTATATTTTGATGTTGTTGGTACCCAGGTCGATTCCGAAAATGTTATTTGCCACTTTTTAAAGTGCCCCCTTTTCTTTGAAACTGTAATATATACGATCTCCCAAAATGATATGGTCCAGTAAAGGAACCTGCATCATTACGCCGAGAGATGCGATCCGCCCGGTAATTTCCCTGTCCTCCTTGGAAGGAGTGGGATCACCGCCGGGATGATTATGCATCAGTAACACATTGACAGCCTGATGACGAAGTGCCGTGGTAAAAATATCTCTGGGCGAGATCAGTGCCGAATGCACCGTGCCGGTGCTGATCACCTCTTCACACATCAGATGGAGCCTGGAATCAAACATAAGAAGCAGGCATTTCTCCACGGTTTCATGGCGAAAACGTTCCATATAACGATCTGCGATATCCCGTGGCCTTGTAAACACCGGTTTGTCTTTATCTTTGGCCGTAACGGAAAGGCGTATGGCAATCTCCGCCACACTTTTTAACTTTACCGCCGTGACCGGACCGATCCCGGGGATCCGGCAAAGTTCCTCCACGGATAACTGATGAAGATTCATCAGCCCGTTATTGTTTCCCGCATGAAGGATCTCCTCGCAAAGCGTAAATACATCCCTGTCTTTACTGCCACTGCGAAGGAGCAGTGCAAGAAGCTCCGCATCGGATAGAGCCCTGCTTCCGCCTCGCAAAAATCGTTCATAAGGCATTTCTGCCATATAGCTTTTTTTATCCATAAACTTCTCTTCTGCTCTCCGGGCATCAGGAAGCTTAGAACCTTATTATTTTATCACACCTCAGGGATTAAGTCGAACCAGACCTTTGGTCACAAGCTGCTGAATGGAACGCATGATCCCAAGCTTTGCATGCTGCCAGGTAAGGCCTCCCTGAAAGTAAGCTGCATAAGGCTCCCGCAAGGGACCGTCCGCAGAAAGTTCAATGGAAGAACCGGAAACAAAGGCACCTGCAGCCATGATCACATCACTGTCATAACCGGGCATGGGCCAGGGTTCCGGACGCACATGGGAATCCACCGGGGAAGCCGCCTGAATGCCTTCACAGAAAGCAACCAGCGCATCCGCAGACCCGAAGGTAACCGCCTGAATAATATCATAACGGGGTTCTGTCCCATCGGGCACCGTGGCATATCCCAGCTTTTCAAAACAATTAGCGGCAAAAATGGCGCCTTTTAAGGCATTGGCCGTTACATTGGGAGCCAGGAACAGCCCCTGATAGAAATCCTTCAGGATCCCTAAAGAAGCACCTACTTCTTTGCCAAGTCCCGGACTGGTAAGACGAAAAGCCGCATTTTCCACACAGGCTTTCTTACCGGCAATGTATCCGCCAATGGGAGCAAGTCCGCCGCCGGGATTCTTAATGAGAGATCCTACCACCATATCCGCACCCACATCCGTAGGCTCAATGGTTTCCACAAATTCTCCGTAACAATTATCTACCATGCAGATCACATCGGGTTTGATCTTTTTAATAAATGCAATGAGTTCTCCGATCCGTTCCACGGAAAGGGTAGGCCGTGTCTGGTATCCCTTGGATCGTTGTATGGTCACAAGATGCGTTTTCTCATTAATAGCTTCCCGGATCTTATCGTAATCAAACCCGCCGTCGGGAAGAAGATCCACCTGTTTGTAGGTCACTCCGTATTCCGCCAGAGATCCCACGGAAGGACGGATACCGATCACCTCTTCCAGGGTATCATAAGGTTTTCCGACGGGGCTTAAAAGTTCATCGCCGGGCCTCAGGTTACTCATAAGAGCCAGTGCCAGTGCATGGGTTCCGCAGGTGATCTGCGGACGGACCAGGGCATCTTCCGTATGAAATACAGAAGCATATACTTCTTCCAGAGTATCTCTTCCGATATCGTTATAACCGTAGCCCGTAGTTCCCAGCATGCAGGCTTCCGAAACCTGGTGCTTCTGCATGGCGCCCAGGACCTTCAGCTGATTGTATTCGGAAATACGGTCGATCTCTTCAAAACGAGGCTTCAGATCCTTCCAGATCCTTTCTCCGAAGTCATACACCTCCGGGGATATATTCAATGCTTTATATTGTTCCGTTACAGGTATCAAAACTTACTTAACATCTCCTTTAATATTGCTTCTTCCGATGAAAACCGGTCTTTATCCAGCCAGATCACATCTTTCTCCCGTCGAAACCATGTAAGCTGGCGCTTTGCAAAATGCCGGGTATTTTCCTTGATCTGCTCCGTTGCGGTAGCAAGATCCATCTGCCCGTCCAGATATTGCCATACTTCCTTATATCCGATGGCCTGCATGGACAAAAGATCCGGAGTATAGCCCATATCACGAAGGCGCATCACTTCCTCCACAAGGCCCTCTTCCATCATCTGATCCACGCGGGCATTGATCCTCTCGTAAAGAACCTGCCGGTCCATGGTCAGGACAAAATAACGGAAGTCATAAGGGGATTTCTTTTCCCGTTCTCTGGCATTATGTTCCGAAATAGGATATCCGTTCTGCCTGTAGAATTCAAGGGCTCGAATGATCCGTTTGGCATTGTTTTCATGACATTCATCGCAGTAAACGGGATCCACTTTCTTAAGTTCCAGCCACAGAGCATGCTTGCCTTCCTGGGTGGAAGCAATCTTTTCCAATTCTTCCCGATAACCGTTATCCACAGTATCACTGAAATCAATATCGTACAAGACCGATTGAATATAAAAACCCGTACCGCCTACAATAATGGGCGTATGCCCCCGCTGCTCAATCTCGCGGATCAGGCGCTTTGCTTCCTGCTGGAACGCATACACATGAAATGGCTGATCCGGCGGATATACATCTATGAGATGATGGGGAATGCCTTCCATTTCTTCAGGACGGATCTTCGCCGAACCGATATCCATACCTTTATATACCTGGCAGGAATCCGCCGATATGATCTCTCCCTGTACCGCTCTGGCAAGTGCAATGGAAAGGGCTGTTTTTCCCACTGCAGTTGGTCCGGTGAGAATCAGTAACATAGCTCTCCTTATACGATCCTTTTAAACTTCTTATCCAGTTCCTGCTTACTCATGGAGATCAGCGTAGGTCTGCCATGAGGGCACAGATAAGGATTTTCCAGTGTAAATAATTCTTTTAACAGTTCTTCCGCTTCTGCCATGGAAATGCGCTGATTGCCTTTGATGGAGGCTTTGCAGGCCATGGTGGCGATGCGGTTTTCCACCAGTTCGGAATTTCCCCGGAAGGTTCCTTCCGCACAGGTATCCAGGATCTCATGGATCAGCTCCTGGAGCTGATTGGAATACAGGTCCATGGGAGCTTCCCGTACAGCGATCTCGTTTCCGCCGAATTTTTCAATGACAAATCCCATTTTAACAAGTTCGTCATTGTATTCCTCCAGGGCTGTCATCTCTTTTCCCGGAAGGGACATGATCACCGGAGGAGAGATCAGCTGGGAAGGCACTTTTCCATCCTGCTTTAACCGCTTCATAAAGCGCTCAAAATTTACCTTTTCATGGGCCGCATGCTGATCACAGATATAAAACATATCATTATAACCAATGAGCAGATAGGTATCAAAGATCTGACCATAGATCTTAAATACAGGTGCCTGTTCCGGGATTTTCGTTTCCACGGAGCCAAGCTTTATACCGTCTCCGAACAGGGTGGGTTCTTCTTTCACGGATGTTTCTTCCGTAGCATAAACCGTCAGATTATCATTGTCATGGATATTCAGCTCTTCAAACACCGGACGTTCCACAAAGATCTGCTCCCGTGTCTTAAGAAGGGTGGGTAACGGTTTCTTTACTTCCGGCTCCGGAAGGGTATCTCCAAGAACCCTGGCGGAAGCAAGCTCTTCCGTCGTTTTGATCCGCTGTACTTCAAAAGGTTCTGCCGCAAACTCTTTTAAATCCTCCTGCTGCTTTAAAACCTCTTCCTTGATCTCTTCCCTGGTTTTATCCGTCGCTAAAACCGTATCCGGGACCATATCATTGATCTTAAGGGTGCCGGCAATATTTCCCGACAGGAAATCAAACACATACTGGGAATTGGAGAAACGTACGTCCATTTTGGTAGGATGCACATTTACATCAATAAGATCCGGATCGATCTCAATATGCAGAACCACAAAGGGATACTGATGCTGCATCAGATACCGGTGATAGCCGTCTTCTATGGCCTTTTGCAACAAGGTACTTTTCACAAAACGGCCGTTGATAAAGGTCAGTTCATAGGTACGGTTGGACCGGTTACAAATAGGCTTCCCGAGAAAACCACGGACCTTCACTCCGTTCTGCTCTGCCTCAATGGGAATAACATGATCGGAGAAATCCTTCCCGTAAATACGGTAGATCACTTCTTTCAGGTCCCCGTTGCCGGTGGTGTGATATTTTAACTGATTTCCGATCTTATACTGGAAGGAAACATCCGGATGGGACAACATCAGATGCTCCATCAGTTCGGTGATATAAGAAGCTTCCGTAGTGGCACTTTTCAGGAATTTTCTTCGGACCGGCGTATTAAAGAACAGATTGCGGACCACCATGGTGGTGCCATCCGGTGCTCCTACTTCCGATACCTCGCCTTCATCACCGCCCTGGGTATAATAACGGATTCCTGTAAGCTGATCGGCGGTCTTGGTGATCACTTCCACCTGTGCGACAGCGGAGATACTGGATAAAGCCTCTCCTCTAAATCCCAGACTGGTAATATGCCCAAGATCCTCCGCATCCTTGATCTTACTGGTAGCGTGACGTAAAAACGCCTTCCGGATCTGGTCCGCATCGATGCCGCAGCCGTTATCCGTTACGCGGATAAAATTGATCCCGCCTTCCTTGATCTCTACACTGATATGATCAGCACCGGCATCCATTGCATTTTCCGTCAGTTCCTTTACCACGGAAAAGGGACGTTCCACTACTTCTCCTGCCGCAATACGATCCACAGTGCTATGATCCAAAATATTGATTACCGTCATATGCATCCTTTCGAATCCAAACGCTTAAAGAGACCAGCGATTTTTCAGTTTGTTCTGTAATCGATATAAAGTATTTAATGCATCCAGAGGAGTCAGATTGGAAATATCCACATCCTCCAGTTCCTTCAGGATATCTTCATCGGAAGTGGTTGCAAACAGGGACATCTGCTGCAGATCCACTTCATCGTAATGGGCAGGCTTTTTCTTCTCCCCTTTGCTTTGATTCACATTGATGGACTGAACCTTCTCGGTAATATCATTGTCGGAGATCTGTTCTGCGATCTCTCTGGCTCTGTCCACCACCATATCCGGAAGTCCCGCCAGCTTGGCAACCTGAATACCATAGCTTCGATCGGCTCCGCCGGTTACGATCTTACGAAGAAATACGATATCATCCCCGTTTTCCTTTACGGCAATGCAATAGTTCTTCACATTATCGATCTTGCCTTCCAGCTCCGTCAGTTCATGGTAATGGGTGGCAAATAAGGTTTTTGCTCCCAGGATCTTACGGTTTGCGATGTGTTCCACCACTGCCCAGGCGATACTGAGGCCGTCAAAGGTAGAAGTACCGCGGCCGATCTCATCCAGGATGAGAAGACTTTTGGAAGTGGCATTCCGCAAAATATTGGCCACTTCATTCATCTCTACCATAAAGGTAGACTGACCGCTGGCCAGATCATCGGATGCACCCACGCGTGTAAAGATCCGATCCACCAGACCGATGTCCGCAGAAGTTGCAGGTACAAAGGATCCCATCTGTGCCATAAGAACAATGAGTGCTACCTGCCGCATATAGGTGGATTTACCCGCCATATTTGGACCGGTGATAATGGAAATAGCATCATTCTGATTGTTTAAAAAGGTATCGTTGGGAATGAACAGATCATTATCCATCATCTGCTCCACCACCGGATGCCGCCCGTTTTTAATGCGGATCACACCCTTATCATTGATGGTGGGACGAACAAAGTTATTATGCTCCGCAACCAGAGACAAAGAACAATAAACGTCCAGTAAGGCAATGGCTTTAGCCGTTTTCTGGATCCGTTCCATTTCGCAGGCGATGGCTTCCCGTACTTCACAGAATACATCGTATTCCAGACCGTTTAATTTATCCTCCGCATTAAGAATGGTATCTTCCAGCTCCTTAAGACGCGGCGTAGTATAACGCTCTGCTCCGGTCAGAGTCTGCTTGCGGATATAATCCTCCGGCACCAGATCCTTGAAGGAATTGGTCACTTCAAAATAATAACCGAATACTTTATTGAACTTGATCTTCAGATTCTTGATCCCGGTGCGTTCCTTATCTTCCGTTTCCAGCTGCGCCAGCCAGCTTTTACCGTCTGTTTTTGCTTTCCGCAGGCGATCCACATCTTCACGGAAACCGTCCTTGATGATACCGCCCTCCCGGACGATCAACGGAGAATCTTCTGAAATGGAAGCATCGATGAGGTTTGTGATATCCCGCAGGTCATCGATCTCATTTTTAATAGCGGTAAGTGCCGGATCCCGGAAATGATTCAATGCCGTCTTAATATGCGGCATCATGGCAAGAGAGTTCTTAAGAGCCAGAAGATCCCTGGGATTCACGGACTGATAGCTTACCTTACCGATAAGACGCTCTAAGTCATACACCGGATTTAAATATTCCCGGATCTCTTCTCTGTCCGCCGAATCTTTACACAGTGCTTCCACCGCACCAAGGCGTTCTTCGATGGCTACCGGATCGATAAGAGGCTGTTCAATAAATGTGCGCAGCAGACGGCCACCCATGGCGGTTTTCGTCTTATCCAGGACCCAGAGAAGACTTCCTCTTTTTTGTTTATCCCGCAAGGTTTCCACCAGCTCCAGGTTTCTGCGGGTAAAACTGTCCAGCAACATATACTTGCTGGCAATGTAAGGGTACAGATGGTTGATATGGTGGAGATCGTTTTTCTGGGTCTCATTCAGATACTGCAAGATACAGCCACTGGCAACGACACCCATAGGAAAATCACTGATCCCAAGACCTGCGATCCCGTTGGTCTTAAAGTGCCGGGCGATCACATTGCGGCATACATCCTCATCAAAGTATCTGGGATCCATGAGATTGATGCTGATATGCTGCCGGTTTCGAAGATCATCAATGGGCAGGCCGCTCATTAAAAAGGCTTCGTTACAGATGATCTCGGAAGGAGCATATTTACCGATCTCATCCAGGATCTTACTGTTTTCTTCCATCTCCGTCAGATAGAAATCACCGGTGGAAACATCCACCACGGACAGACCGGTTCGATCGGAATCGTAAGCAATACACATCAGATAATTGTTACGGTTATCTTCCAGACTCTGCTCGCTCATGTTGGTACCGGGCGTCACGATACGGGTCACTTCCCGCTTCACCATGCCTTTGGCCAGCTTAGGATCTTCCACCTGTTCACAGATCGCTACCTTATGACCGTTTGCCACCAACCGGTCCAGATATACGTCCACCGCATGATAAGGCACACCGCACATGGGAGCCCGCTCATCCAGGCCGCAATCCTTGCCGGTAAGCGTGATCTCCAGCTCTTTGGATACCAGCAGGGCATCGTCAAAGAACATCTCATAGAAATCTCCAAGGCGGTAAAACAATATACAGTCCGGATGCTCCTGCTTTGTCTGCAGATAGTGCTGCATCATAGGTGAAACTTTTGATTTTAATTCGTCGATATTATAAGACACGTTCACAACCTCTCAGGGTTTTGGTTTTATTGTCTTGTTCCAAGATAATAGAATCCCTGACAGACATCCAGAGATACCGGAACAATCTCTCCGATGAGAGATGCATCGCCTTTAAAGTGCACAATGGTATTGTTGGAAAGGCGACCGGTAACAAGGGAAGGATCATGATCATTGATCTCCTCCACCAGTGCAAGCTCTGTCTTGCCCTGTAATAAAGCGGTACGCTTTCTGGCCATTTTCTGGACTTCTTCCAGTACCAGATCAAAGCCCTCCTGCATCAGCACGGGATCTACCTGATCCGGGAAACGGGCGGCAGGGGTGCCTTCCCGCTTGGAATACTGGAAGGTAAAGGCATTATCATATTCCACCTTGCGGATCACATCGATGGTCTCTTCCACATCGGCCATGGTTTCGCCGGGGAAGCCAACGATAATATCTGTGGTAATGGCTACATCCGGAAGCTCGCTGCGGATCTTAAGCGCCAGATCCAGATATTTTTCCTTATCGTAGCTACGGTTCATCCGCTTTAAGATGGGACTGGAACCGGACTGGAGCGGCAGATGGATATGTTTGCAGATCTTTTCTGAACCCTTCATGACTTCGATCACGTCATCGGAAAAATCCTTGGGATGGGGCGTCATAAAACGGATCCGTTCTATGCCTTCGATCTCTTCCGTTGCAGCCAGGAGCTGGGCAAAGGTGGTCTTATCCGGCAGATTCTTTCCGTAGGAATTCACATTCTGCCCCAGAAGCATGATTTCTTTTACGCCGTCTGCCGCCAGGCTGCGGATCTCGTTCAGAATGGCGTCCTTATCTCTGGAACGCTCTCTGCCTCGTACATAGGGAACGATGCAGTAGGTGCAGAATTTATCGCAGCCGTACATGATATTAATACCGGACTTATAGGAATATTTGCGGCATACCGGAAGGTCTTCCACGGTAATATCCGTATCCTTCCAGATATCCATGATGGGACCGCCACTGGCTAAAAGATCACACATCAGTTGGGGGAATTTATAAAGATTATGGGTTCCGAAGATCAGATCCACAAAGGGATAACTTTTCTTCAGCTTATCAATGACCACCTGTTCCTGGGTCATACAGCCGCAGATCCCGATCTTCATCTCCTTATTCTTGTTCTTAAAGCCTTTTAAAACACCTAATCGTCCGTATACACGCTGATCGGCGTTATCACGAACGGTACAGGTATTATAGATGACAAAATCCGCCTCTTCGGACTCTGTCTCTTCATATCCGGCTGCCAGTAAAATGCCCAGCAGCTTTTCGGAATCCCGGGCGTTCATCTGACACCCGAAAGTGGTTACATGACAGGTGGGGACATGGCCAAGACGCGCCTTTAATTTCTCCACTTCTGCTTTTAATTCTTCTACATAATGCTGCTGCAGGGCGGTTTCTTTCGCCAGCTTTTCAGCAAGATCGGTTTTTACTTCCATTGACTGTATTCCTTAACAATATTGATCAGCACCTGCACCATGGTCTTCATATCATCGTAGCAGGCAAATTCGTAACGACCGTGGAAATTATAACCACCGGTGGAAAGGTTGGGGCAAGGCAGTCCCTTATAGGATAAGGTGGCTCCGTCCGTGCCGCCGCGGATAGCAACCACAACCGGTTCTACACCTTCCGCCGTAAATGCCTTCCTGGCATTCTCGATAAGGTGCATATGAGGCTTGATCAGCTCGATCATGTTGTAATACTGATCCTTCAGGGTAACCGTAACGGTTCCTTCGCCGTAAGCTGCGTTCATTTTATCCTGAATCGCAAGGAGAAGCTGCTTCTTATCTTCAAACTTTGCCTTATCATGATCTCTTACAATATAGGTCATTTCCGCCAGTTCCGTCTGACCCTTCAGATCTTCCAGATAAAAGAAGCCTTCATAGCCTTCCGTCTTCTCGGGAACTGCATCCTGCGGAAGCATGCCGTTAAATTCCATGGCAAGAAGCGCCGCATTGATCATCTTACCCTTGGCATCTCCGGGGTGGATACTCTTACCCAGGATCTTAACCTTGGCCATTGCTGCATTGAAATTCTCATATTCGATCTCGCCTAAGGTGCCGCCGTCTACGGTATAAGCAAACTTGGCGCCAAAAGTATCAAGGTCAAAGAAAGCCGTTCCGTTTCCTACTTCCTCATCCGGTGTAAAGCCGATGCAGATGGTTCCGTGAGGGATCTCCGGATGCTCTGTGAGATACTGCACCAAAGACATGATCTCTGCCACTCCGGCCTTATCATCCGCACCCAGCAGTGTATTGCCGTCGGTTACGATGATACTCTTTCCCATCAGAGTCTTTAACAAAGGATAATCCTTAGGGGATAACACTCTTCCGTTCTCTTTACTTAAAAGCACATCGCCTCCGTCATAGTTTTCCACCAGACGGGGGTTAACGTTTGCTCCGGTGACCGCAGGGGATGTATCCATATGGGATATAAATCCGATGGCAGGTACCTCCCTCTCTCCCATGTTGGAAGGGATATGGCCGTAAACGTAACAATGTTCCTTATCCAGGGAAGCATCTTCGATGCCCATATCCTTTAATTCCTGCAGCAGCTGTTCTGCCAGGGAAAACTGCTTGGCTGTGGAAGGAACCCGGTCGCATTCTTCCTGAGACTGGGTGTCCATTTTCACATAGCGATAAAACCGTTGTAATAAATCTTCCATTTGTTTTATAATCCTTTATTTTCAATATATTTTTTAACGAATTTATTTCCGATAAGGCGCCTTGATCTCATACAGATAGGCTCTGCCTTGCTTTCCGACGCGTTCCAGAATGCCGAAATCCGTCATCATCAAAAGGGCGATATTGGCATTTCTCGGGGTGGTCTTCCAGGCTTTCCTAAAATCCTCCGAGGTAAAAGGCGAAGGCAATAAACTTTGATCCGGTAATAGCTGGACATAATCCTCCATGGAATGAAAGGACACGATCCGGTCCAGTTCCCTGGGAATACGCTCCATACGATGGGAACCTTTTTTACGATCCCTGGCATATCCATCCTGAAACCGTATCTCTTCCAGGTCCACAAACAATAATTCCACGGACAGATTGGCATCGATCAGATATCGCTTAATGCGATATAATTCCCGCATGGCATCCATAACGGTGCCCCGTTTGCCGGTTTTACGGGAAGAAGTGATCTCCCCTGTATCCGGGTCTACCCAGGTAAGGATCTTCCGTGCAGGCAGCGGATAGGCAATGGTTACGTAATAGTCCGGCAGGAAGTCTTCCAGTTTGTCCCGCAGCTTGATAAAATTACCGTTCTGCACTTCCACGATGGAATCATCCACACAGATATCCGCTACATGGGTTCCTATTTTGATCTCCTGTCTGGAAGGATCGTCGCAATAGAAATTCTTCACCGTAACATGCATCAGCTTTTCCGACAGTTTCCCGATACCGTCCCGTTCATTATCCATTGCCAGTGCCAGCTGGATAGCCCCGGCAAAACGTTCCCCGTCGGTCATGCTCCGGTCACTCCCTGTGGTTCATAAAAGCCTTCTTCACAACAAAAACAGGTTAAGGGAATATCCGTCTCCTCCGCCGGGATCTGCTTTTCATAGCGTTGGGAAGCAAAACCGATACCGCACACCGTCCCTTTAAAATCCTGTAAATACCGGTCATAATATCCGCCTCCATACCCCAGACGCTGAAGGGATGGATCAAACACAAGTCCGGGGACCACCATAAGATCACGGCTTGTAGTGTCTTTGGACGAAACCCAAAGGGCATCCTGTGCATCTTCCGGTTCCCGTATGCCGAAATGAGAGATCTTCATATCTTCTGGGGAAGCCACTGCACAGAACAACATTTCTCTGCCGAATACTCTGGGATATAACACCGTAAGTCCGGCTTCCCGGGCAAAGGAAAATAAGGGATCCGTCAACAGCTCGGACCCGCAGGAAGCAAATAAAAAGAAACGGTCATAGGCACAGGGAACGGCTGTGAAAAACCGGTCCCGAAACGCCCTGCAGGCAGACAGTGAAGCACTGGTACGGTGTTCTTCCGGCAAAGCATCCCGCATCTTACGATATTCAGTTCGCAGTCGTTTCTTTGCGTCCATTAAGGTCATCTTTGCACCGCCTGATTGTTTATATCAATGATGGATCTTCGCCACATATAAAGGCAGATCGAACGAGTCATCTTTATTGGCTTTAAACCAGGTGCCCAGAGGCTTTCCGTCCACCAGACGATGAAGGATCTTCACATCCTTGCTGTTGGCGATGATCATGTCGATGCCGGATCTGGTTGCGATACCGGCTGCGGAAAGCTTGGTCTCCATTCCGCCGGTTCCCACATTGCTGCCGGTGGATTTCTTCCCCATGCCAAGGATGGCATCATCCAAAGTCTCCACCGTATCGATAAACTGCGCATCGGGATTGGAACGGGGATCATCGGTATATAAACCGTCAATATCCGATAAGAGGATCAGCAGATCGGCCCCTACCATGGATGCCACAATGGCACTTAAGGTATCGTTATCACCGATCTCGATCTCGTAGGTAGCAACAGTATCATTCTCGTTTACAATGGGGATGACCCCCATCTTAAGAAGCTCCGAAAAGGTATTCTGGGCATTATAGCGGTTCAAAGAATCCGCCACCGTATTTTTCGTCATCAGGATCTGTGCCGTCACCTGATTGTACTCTGCAAAGATCTTCTGATAGGTCATCATAAGACGGGCCTGTCCAATGGCTGCGCAGGCCTGTTTCACGGCGATGGTATGATCTTCCTTATCCTTCAGGGGATTGGAAATGTTAACCGCCTTCTTTCCCACGGCAATGGCGCCTGAGGTAACCAGGATCACATCCTTGCCCATGTTCTTGATATTGCAAAGCTCCCGGACCAGGGCATCCATCTTGGCATAGTTCATATCCCCGGTCTCCGGATGCTGTAAAGAAGAAGAACCGATCTTTACAACGATCCGCTTTTTATTTTTCATGATCTTACGTATTTCCGAAGTCATTTTAAGGACCTCCCGTTAAAAAATCTCAACAAATTATTTTAACAAAATTTTCCGCTTATTCCAAGACACCAAGATCCGATAAAACGGCTTCTCCCACCTTCAGACCGTCCATGGCCGCAGATACGATACCGCCTGCATAACCGGCTCCTTCTCCGCAGGGATAAAGCCCCTTTAAACGGATACTCTGCAGGCTTTTGGGATCTCTGGGGATCCGTACCGGGGAAGAGGTACGGCTTTCCGCCGCACACAAAATGGCCTTGCCGTTACAAAACCCGTATATGGTATGAGCGAATTTCTCCATGCCCTCCACAAAGGCCTTATTCAGCACAGGATCCAGAATACCGGAAAGATCTGCTTCCAGTACTTCTCCTTTACATTCCGGCGTAAAATCGTTGAAATATGCATCACCATCCGTAAGAGGCAACCCTTCCGTTCCCGGAAAATCCGCCAATCTGCAATAAGGGATCTTCCCCTTCGCCGCCGCAAATGCCCGTTTTTCCATAGCCTCCTGAAATGCAAGGCCTGCCAGAGCCCCCTCTCCCTGGAAGTCATCGGGGGATACGGAAACCACAATGGCACTGTTGGCATTTTTCCCCTGACGGTCCGAATAACTCATACCGTTTACCGCTGTCATACCTTCTTCGGAAGACGCATTGACCACATACCCGCCGGGACACATACAGAATGAATACACCCCGCGTCCGTCCTTTGCCTGTGCCGTCAGCTTATAGGGAGAAGGAGGCAGGGAAATGGAAGGCTCTTTCCCATACATCCCGTCATCAATGAGCTTCTGGGGATGCTGGATCCGAAATCCCACCGCAAATGCCTTGGCTTCCATGGCAAGGTCCATGGTATCCAGCATACGGAAGGTGTCCCGGGCGCTGTGACCGATGGCCAATATTACATGATCCGATAAAAGCCTTGCGCCATCCTCCAGTTCCACCCCTGTTATATGGTCACCATCTTGCAATAAGCCGGTAACTTTGGCTTCAAAGCGTACTTCACCGCCCAGTGCAATGATCTTTTCCCGGAGGTTTCGTACCACCACCCGGAGCAGATCCGTGCCGATATGGGGTTTTGCATCATACAGGATATTACCCGGTGCCCCGCATTCCACAAAGGTTTCCAGCACAAAGCGGTTGCGTCCGAAGGGATCCTTCACCCCGGTATTAAGCTTCCCGTCGGAAAAAGTACCGGCACCACCCTCTCCAAACTGCACATTGGAAGCAGGGTCCAAACGCCCGCTTTTCCAGAAAGCTTCCACATCCGCGCTGCGTGCATCCACATCTTTTCCCCGTTCCAGAAGAACTGGTTTTAACCCGCATAAAGCAAGATAATACGCACAAAACAGTCCGGCAGGTCCGGCTCCGATTATCACCGGCTTCGTTCCATCCGCCGGCAGGGAAAGTCCCCTCGGGATCTTATAGATCACCGGTTTATAAGGCTCTATATTTTTAAGCCGTTTTTTCAGAAGCTTTCCTTCCGTATCGCAGCTTACAGCAACCGAATAAAGAATCCAAAGATCCCCTTTTTTCCGGGCATCAATGGATTCCTTCAGAATTTCAAAATGATGCAGGCTACCCGGAGAGATCCCCAGATAGTCCGCCGTTTTTTTGATTAATTCTTCCCTGGTCAAAAATACCCGGGATTTTAACTGACTGATCCGAATCATACAAAACCTTTACTAGCTGCGGCTCTGCCGGCTACCGCTCCTGTAGAGAACGCCCACTGGAGATTATAACCGCCGCAGATACCATCTACATTCACCGCTTCCCCTGTAACAAACAGGCCGGGAAGCTTTTTGACTTCCATTGTTTCCGTAAGCTCCTCCGGAGCAAATCCACCGCTGCAGATCTGACCCGTGGTAAGATCCGGCAGTTCCTTTACGGGAAATGCAAGGCTCTTAATGGCTACGCCCAAAGCATCACTCTCCGGAAGAAACTTTGCCGCTTTTGTTTCCGGATCCTTGCCGATATAAAGGATCAGCGCCCTTAATACCTTGGCAGGAAGAAGGCCAAGAAGCGCTTCTTCTGCCGGCAAGGACGAATATTCCGTACATCTGCAGCGAATATCTTCCTGAAGCTGCTTTAAGGATACATCCGGCAGCAGATCCAGAACGGCCA
>JAIKYN010000252.1 GCA_024683155.1 Lachnospiraceae bacterium
CTGGAGACCGGCAATGTAGAGCGCCAGGTGATCGCTTATGATGTGGGTTATAATCAGACCATCCGTGTGAATACCACAGCGGATGAAGCCTATGATCCCGGCGTGGTCCGTGTGGTGGATGACGTGATCCGGGCATTGGAAAATGTCAGCGATATGGAGAACAGCATTTCCGTCATTAAAGAGGCGATGGAAAATACTTCCGATGAAACAGAGCTGGCCAGCCTGCAGGAAACGCTGGATGCAGCAGAAAAGGCGCTGACCTATTTACAGGATGATCTGCAAAGTCAGTTTGAAGGTGGTATCACTAAGATGCAGGGCTTTATTGACGCAGAGAGTATCCAGATCACGGAAGTAGGAACCAGATTATCCAGACTGGCACTGGTAACCTCCCGTTTATCCAGCCAGAAGACCACATTTGAATCCCTGCAGAGTCAGAATGAAGATGCAGATATCACAGAAGTAGCGATCCAGCTGAGCAGTGCCAATCTTACCTATACGGCAGCCCTTCAGGCAACTGCAAAGATTGCGCAGACAACTCTGCTGAATTACTTATAATTTTTTGACACTAATAAGGTGTCATGTTAAGCTAAAGCTAGGGTTTTTCACCAAATCAAACAGAAAAGAAAGCAACGCAGCTCGTTGCAGAAACGGAGAGAAACACAATGGAAATTAATACCAGAATCTTTGGAACGATCGGTGTAGATGAGGAACGTATCATTCACTTTGCAGACGGCATCATCGGATTCCCGGATATGAAGGATTTTACTCTGATCCATGACGCTGAGAATGAAGCGCAGGTTAAGATCCACTGGTTACAATCCATCCAGGAGCCTTCCTTCGCAATGCCGGTTCTGGATCCCCTGGTGGTACAGGCGGAATACAATCCCAACGTGGAAGATGAACTGATCAAGCCCATTGGCGAGCTGAATGCAGATAATCTGCTGGTTCTTGTAACGCTGACGGTTCCCAAAGAAATTGAGAACATGAGCGTTAACCTGCAGGCACCCCTGATCATCAATGCAGAGAACCGGAAGGCGGTACAGGTGATCGTGGAAGACGGAAAATATCCGGTTAAGTTTCCTATTTACAAGATTCTAGAAGCCGCAAAGGAGGGACGTGCCTGATGCTGGCATTATCAAGAAAGAAAGGCGAATCCATCGTCGTTAACAACAACGTAGAGATCACCATTCTGGAGGTGAAAGGCGACCAGGTAAAGGTGGGCATCACCGCTCCCAGAGAAGTGAGCATCTATCGTAAAGAAGTATATCTGCAGATCCAGGAATCCAATCAGGAATCCGCTAACATTTCCGCAGATGCATTAAAAGGTTTATTGGGTTAAAAAAGATTTGCTCTGGTTTTTGCAAAAAAATCAGAGCAAAATTTGACTTTGGGAAAATTTTTTACCTATTTCCTAAAGTTTTATATAAAAGCTCCGATATAAAAGATAGGAAAAGTAAATGTATCTTTATGCTGATTTATATCAGTCGTATTTTACAGACCATCACATGGAGGTGATTAGAGATGGCAGGAATTGAAACAATTGGAACGTTGACATCTTTCCAGGCAACAGCCGGAAACGCAATCAAGCAAGTTCGGAATGTTCAATCTGCGGAAGCCGGCATGGAAGCCAAGGCAGAAGAAGTTGTTGCTGCCACGGAAACAGCCCCTGTAAAGGAAGCCAGCGAAAGCACCGAAGAGAAGAGCTCGTCTGAATATGCAGAACAGCAGACACAGCAGAATCTGCAGGCACAGCAGCAGACACAGCAGGCTACCAATGAGCAGATCAAGAAGGCAGTTGAGCAGTTCAACAAGCATTTTGGAAATTCCGAAGCAGTATTCGGCATTCATGACGATACCAATCGTGTAACGATCAAGATCGTTGACAAGCAGACGAAAGAAGTCATCAAGGAGCTACCTCCCGAGAAGACTCTGGATATGATCGCAAGAGTATGGGAGATCGCAGGTATCCTGGTGGACGAGAAGCGTTAGAAAGAGGTAAATTATGGCAATTCGAGTAACAGGATTAAATTCCGGTATGGATACAGAATCCATCATCAATCAGTTAGCCAGTGCCCGTTCGGTTAAGATCCAGTCTATTAAGAATGATCAGACCAGATTGAGCTGGAAGATTGATGCTTGGAAGTCTTTGAATACTGAAATTTACGATCTGTATAAGGATCTGGGTAATTTACGTCTGGAAAGCACCTATTCCAAGAAGACGACCAACGTCAGCAACAGTGATGCAGTCAGTGTTCTTACCGGAAGCGGTGCGGTTAACGGCACCCAGTATATGACCATTGAGTCTCTGGCACAGGCCGGATATCTCACCGGTACCAAGATCACCACGACCACCACTGACAGCGAAGGAAATGTAACCACCGGTTCTCCTACGTCCACTACGCTGTTAAGTTCCCTTACAGGAATGAGCGGTGTCTCCGATGATGATATGGGAGCAAGTAAGATTACCCTTACCGTAGGCGGAGAAGAAGTTGCACTGGAACTGGACAGTTCTTCTACCATCAACACGGTGGTATCTCAGTTGAAAGCAGCCGGGCTCAATGCTTCTTTTGATGAATCCAATCAGAGATTTTTCATCAGCAGCAAGAGCAGCGGATTCGATAATGAGTTCAGTATTACGGCAGAAGAAGAAAGCGGTAAGCAGCTTCTGATGAGCCTGGGTATTTATTATACCGAAGACGGTCAGCTGGAGAATGCAACGGATACAAAACCGGACGGTTATGAATATGCCACTAAGATCATGGCAAAGGATGCATCCATTACTTTAAATGGCGCAACCTTTACATCTTCTTCCAATACCATTGAAGTAAACGGTCTGACCTTTACCGTCAGTGCGACTACTTCCGATCCCATCGTTGTTACCACCGAGCAGGATACTTCCGGTATCTACGATATGATCAAGGATTTCCTTAAGACCTATAATACCCTGATCAACAAGATGGATACCCTCTACAATGCAGAAGATGCAAAGGATTACGATCCTCTGAGCGATGAAGAAAAAGCAGAGATGAGCGATACCGAGATCGAGAAGTGGGAAACCAAGATCAAGGATTCCCTGCTCCGCAGAGATTCTACCTTGCGTAGTGTATCCGCTGCTTTAAAGGAAATGATGGCCACAGGTTACGATGTAACCGATTCGGAAGGAAATACAACCAAAAAATATCTGACCAGCTACGGTGTACATACGCTGAGCTATTTCGTAGCAGCAGATAACGAGAAATATGCTTATCATATTGACGGTGATGAGGATGATGACGATACATCCGCACTGGCGGACAAATTAAAAGCCGCCATTGCAACGGATCCTGATGAAACCATCAGCTTCTTCAGCCAGCTGTCCAAGGGCTTGTACAGCAAATTAGGTGATCTGATGCAGAGCTCCAGTTACAGTTCCGCATACACTGTTTACAACAACAAGCAGATGGCTACGCAGCTGACAGACTATGATGAAGAGATCGAACAGGAAGAAGATCGTTTGAACGATTACCTGGATCGCTGGTATGACAAGTTTGCACAGATGGAAACAGCCCTTGCGAAGCTGAACAGTGTGCAAAGCTCCGTAAGCAGCTTTTTCGGAAGCTATTGATCAAAATAATTAGAATGAAGGGGATGAACAGATGATGACACAGAATCAATATCAACAGTATAATACAAGTCGTATCCTTACCGCATCGCCGGCAGAGCTTACGCTGATGCTGTATGAGGGCGCCATCAAGTTCTGTAATATTGCGGTGATCGCCATAGAACATAAGGATATGGAGAAAGCCCATGTAAATATTGTAAAGGCGGAAAAC
>JAIKYN010000262.1 GCA_024683155.1 Lachnospiraceae bacterium
GATCTGTCATATTGACATCATTTCCGCTCCATTGATATAATGAAGCGGTTCTAAGCGGATATGGCGGAATTGGCAGACGCGCTGGATTTAGGTTCCAGTGGGCGACCGTGCAGGTTCAAGTCCTGTTATCCGCATAAAAAAGCTCTTTTGAGATCTGTCGGTCTCAGAAGAGCTTTTTGTTTTGCTTTGCTTTACTATGTTTTGCTTTGTTTTGCTTTACTATGTTTTGCTTTGTTTTGCTTTACTTTACTTTGCTTTACTTCGTTTTTCTTTGTTTTTTTGTTATATCTTATTTTCTTATTTTTGAGACAGGTCACTGTCTTTTTCTGTTTCCTGTTCCTTACTCTTCTCCTTCTTCTTTCCGAAGCCGGAAATACGGGAATTACGCATATTGCGCAGTGCTTTACTATAGGAAGATTCTTCCGAATGCATGACTACTTCATGGGTTCCCTGCACCACATGATCCAACTTGATGTAGGTTTCAGGGTCCGTGGGAAGTCCTTTCTTTTTCGTCCGGTATACCATCACTTCTTCGCCGATATACAAAAGCAGTGCCAGTGTGGGAACCCCCAGCAGCATACCAATGAATCCAAACAGACCACCACCCACTACAATAGCGATGATCACCCAGAAGGAAGATACGCCGGTGGAATCGCCCAGGATCTTAGGTCCGATCAGGTTACCGTCCACCTGCTGCAATACAATGATATAGATCAGGAAAATGATCCCCTGGGGCGGATTGGTGACAAAGATCAGGATCACGGTAGGCAGTGCGCCAATATAAGGACCGAAGATCGGGATGATATTGGTCACGCCGATGATAAAGGAGCATAAAATGGGATACGGCATATTCATGATCAGCATGCTGATATAGCAGATCACACCGATGATCAGGGAATCGATCAGCTTCCCTATGATAAAGCCGTAGAAGATCTCATTCCCTTTCCGAATGATACGGATCACTGCATTGGCAAATTCCGTATGGAACAGTCCATATACAAAGCGCTTGGTATAGCCCTTATAAAGTTCCTTGCTGATGAGCAGATAGATAGCGATAAAGATACCGATGATGAAGTTTACGATCAGCTTCCCTGCACTCATACCGTAACGGGTCGCCGTCGCCATGATCTCATCCTGAGTGGTCAGTTTCAGATATTCTCTGGCCCATTCTTCCGCTGTATCCAACCATACGTAGATCCGGCCGTCGGTACGGGCATTCTCCATCACATCCGCATAACGGTATTTGGTCAGCTCATCGGCCCAATCGATAACACCGATGATCTTCTCATCAATATGATCAATGAGGTACTGTGCCGTCTCCAAAAACTGGGGGACTACCGCCATCATAAAGCCGGTACACAATCCCAGCAGGATCGCCAGTGCCAGGATGGTACAGACCACGCGGACAAAGGCTTTGATCTTCTTGTTATCCGCAGAAGCTTTCCACACTTTACTGATCCGTTTCTCAAAGAAGCTCATAATGGGATTCAGCAAAAAGGCCATTGCCACGCCCAGATATACCGGCATCAGGATCCGGTTGAGGGCAGATACACCGGCCAGTAAGCCGGTATAACGGAGAATTGCAAAAAAGAACACGATCAGTGCAGCACCTGCCAGTACAAGATGCCGCCAGAACGCTATTTTTCCGAACTTTTCATCACTCATGTAATTTTCCCTCAAATACATTCCCTTGTTGGAAGCGGTCAAAAACACACTTCCTTTCTATTATATGACAGACGACCCCAATTACATCTTAAATTTCTGTAAAAAAAGAGATACCATTTTGATGAATCTCAAATGGTATCTGTTCTTTGATAGATCTGTTCTTTGATAGATCTGTTCTTTGATAGATCTGATCTTTGACGTGTCTGCTATTACAGGTATCCGGTCGTATAGAAGTCCGTTTTCAGAAAAATCCTACAGATACCGGATCTCATAGGTAACATCTCCCTTGGCGTCTGTAGTCATTAACATATAAGAAGGGCGGTTTCCTTCCTGTCTGGGGTAAGCCAGAGAACCGGGATTTAAGGCGGTTACTTCTTCATCCACATCAATAAGGGGCTTGTGGGTATGGCCGAACATTACAATGTCCGCACCACGCTCTCTCGCTTCTTCTTTAATTCGCTGGGTATCCAGCGATACGCCATAGTAATGGCCATGGGTAATGAACACCTTATGCCCCTCGATCTCCGTCATCTGATCCTTGGGATTAAATCCGAAGAAATCATTGTTGCCCGAAACCATGATCATGGGACACTGGGTACGAAGGCGAAAGGTCTCTTCGTCCCCTTCAATATCTCCGCAATGGATCACCAGATCCACCGGCTGTTCCTTACGAAGTGCCTCAAAATAAGTTTCCGTTCTTCTATGTGTATCACTTACAATAAGAATTTTCATAAATTCTTCAGTACCTCGCCCATCTGTCTCAGTGCTTTCCCTCTGTGAGAGATCTCATTCTTCTCTTCGGGAGAGATCTCTGCGGAGGTCATACCGTACTTCGGCAGGAAGAAGATCGGATCGTATCCGAATCCGTTGGTTCCTTTGATCTCATAGGCAATGCGGCCTTCCATGGTTCCCACAGTGGTGAGGATGGTCTTGTCCGGCAGACAGGCAGCTACGGCACAAACGAAACGAGCGCTTCGTTTCTCTCCATCCAGTCCTTCCAGACGATCGATCAGGTTCTGATTCTTAAGATCATAAGAAGTATCCTTCCCCATATAACGGGCAGATAACACACCGGGTTCGCCGTGAAGCGCATCGATCTCCAGTCCGGAATCATCCGCCAGAACGATATGATCCGTCATGGTCGCCACCGCCTTGGCCTTGATCACCGCATTGGCGGTAAAGGTAGCGCCGTCTTCTTCAATATCCAGGTCAATGCCTGCTTCCTTCATGGTGATCACGTGATAGGGCGTATCTGCCAGGATCGCACGGATCTCCCGTACTTTTCCTTCATTGCCCGTTGCAAATATGATGGTGTTATCCATTGCTTGTACCTTCATCTTTATGAATTTTATCGGTTCTCTCTTACTAAACCGTTCTATCTTACCAAGCCGTTCTATCTTACTAAACCGTTCTGTCTTACCAAGCCGTTCTGTCTTACTGTGGGATCACCTTGTAGGCATCCTGAATAGCCTGCAGGATCCCGGCCGCGATCTTCTCCTGGTAATCATTGCGCTCCAGAAGCTTCTTCTCCTGGGCATTGGAAAGATACCCCAGCTGCAATACCACGGCAGGTACCGTAGCCTGCGTGAGGATCTCCCGGTTCTTATCAAAGGTAAGCCCCAGTGCCTTACCGGAAATAGCCGTTACCACATCCCGCTCCACAATGTCTGCCAGTTCAATGGAGCCGAAAGCGGGAATAAAATACGTATCATTATAGAAAGCAGTGGTCCCGTATATGGAAGAATCGACCTCCGTACCGGTACACAGAGAGATCAGCATGTCCGCCTTCACTTCATTGGCAAGGCCTACCCTCTGGGCCACTCTCTGGTCCGTTCCATCCTGAGAAGCGGTGGTGTAATAGATCTTGATGGCAGGATCTTTGGTCATCTCCTGCAATCTCGTCACTACATCCGCAACCACTGCACTCTCTTCATAAGGTGCATCGATCACAACGATCCTGGAATACACTTCTCTGGGAGAGAGAAGGTTGATATACAACGCTCCGTTCTCCAGGATGCTCTTTACCTCGAACACGCCGTCCAGATCCATCTTAAGCCACAACGTGCCGTTCATTTCCTCATAGGTACCACCCTTGATGTGGCCGGTATTACCCGTCAGCTTCTTATCTGCGTAAGCTGCTTCGGTAACACCCTTCAGACCGATCCATACCTGGCGGTCCATATAGTGGTTCTCCACCGTAATGCGATCTGCTCCAAGGCCCGCTTCCAACGGAATGTTCAGGTATGCCTGCTGTGCATCTTCTTCCAGCTGAAGTCTGGAAACTTCCGTCACTTCTCCGCCGGAAACCTGCTCCCGGGTCACCTCCACCGTATCCGTATCAGCCGAAACCGTATCGGTCGCCACGGCAAAGACCTGGTTCTTCATAAAATAAAACACCAGGCTTAAGGCGATGATCGAGAAAGCCACGCTGATGATGGCTGTTTTCTTCATTAATTGCTGTTTGGTAAGCATTAAAACTAATCTTCTTTCCGTTCTTTCTTAGGCGGTCTGGGACCCATAAAGGAGTAATAATAGGTCTTCAGCATGCCGTTATAGATCTTGCGGTTCTTATCCGCTTTCCTTCCGATGGCTTTCTCTGCATCCTCATAGGAGGTAATGACGTACATGGACCAGTCATCCAACGCCTTAAAGCGCTGTCCCAGCGTATTATATAAGCCGTAAAGGTTCTCTTTATCCTCCAGACGCTCGCCGTAAGGAGGATTGGTAATGATAAATCCGTATTTCTTGGGATGGGACAGGTCCTTCACATCCCGCTTCTGGAAGTGGATCATATCTTCCACACCGGCCAGACGGGCATTCTCTCTGGCAATGGTCACCATCTCATCATCCAGGTCATACCCCTGGATATCCGGCTTCACCGACCGGTCAATGCGATCGTTGGCTTCATCAATGGCTTCATACCAGCCCTTCTTGGGGATCATCTTCCAGTCTTCTGCCGTAAAGGAACGCTCCATACCCGGTGCGATATTGGCTGCCATAAGGGCTGCCTCAATAGGAATGGTACCGCTTCCGCAGAAAGGATCCACCAGGAT
>JAIKYN010000278.1 GCA_024683155.1 Lachnospiraceae bacterium
TCAGGTTTTGCTTGTTATTATATATAGTATCTACACCTTCCTGGTTGCCAAGGCTTCCACTGAGAACAATGCCGAAAAGATGGCTGTGATCGAAGAGGAGAAAGCAGCCAGTGACGCCATGGTTAAAACCATTGTGGAAACAGTTCAGGATATGAACGCTGCCATTAATGAGATCAGCGATTCCGTTCAGACACTTACCGAATCTTCCGAAGAAACCATGAGCGCCATGGAAGAAGTATCTTCCGGTACTACAGAGACAGCTAATTCCGTTCAGGAACAGCTGGAAATGACTGAAACCATTCAGGACAGTGTCAATGATGTGAAGAGTGCATCCACCACGATTTCCCAGCGGATGCAGGATGCTTCCGATGCAATTGGCGAAGGTCGTGATAATATCAATGTTTTGCTTAAGAAAGTTGCTGCTTCCGAGACAGCCGGCAATAAGGTTGTGGCTGAACTTGAAGATTTAAATACACATACCGCACAGATGCAGGAGATCGTGGAAATGATCACCAGCATCGCTTCTCAGACCACCCTCCTTTCTCTCAATGCTTCCATCGAAGCTGCCAGAGCCGGAGAAGCAGGTCGTGGTTTCGCAGTAGTAGCGGATGAAATTTCCAAACTGGCCGATCAGACTTCCCAGTCTACCGGTGATATTACCAAGCTCATCGACAACCTGTCCAGCAAACTGAAAGAAGTGGTTCAGTCCATCAATCAGTTAATGGATAGTAACCGGGAACAGAATGACTGTGCCAACTCCGCAGCAACCAACTTCCAGCAGATCACCGAAAGTGCAGATGCCGCCAATGAAGAGGCTTCCGCTCTTGCTACCGTTGTATCCAAACTGGAAGATGCCAACGCTAATATTGTTAACAGTATTCAGACTGTATCCGCGATCTCCGAAGAGGTATCCGCTCACGCCAGTGGTACCCTTTCTTCCAGCGAGAAGAATGCCGAGATCGTTAGTGATGTAAGTCGTATCATCGAGTCGCTGACTGCAGATGCTAAGCGTCTTGAAGAAGCCCGGAAATAACCCGGAAAGAAAGTGAGGTATTTCATATGCTGGCTACCCTGATTCCTTTGTTTGACGACAGCATGATCGTGCGAGCATATTCCGTATTCGCCCAGAAGGAGAATCTCCTGTTGAAACCGGCCCTGTTGGGTACCGGGAGTCTGGATGGCGCCGCCGATATCATCGGTCTGGACATCATTAACAGCATGGGCCTGGAGACCATCTCCGGTGACAAGGATGTATTCATTGGACTGAATAACATTTCCTTATTCAGTGACATTGAACATATGTGTACAGCGCCTGCAGGTAAAGTCGTGCTTCTCATCGATTCTACCGTAGCTCCCAACGAAGCCAATGTAAATCGTATCAAAGCCCTGAAAGAAGCCGGTTATAAACTGGCCATCCAGAAATTACAGGTGGAGCAGTTTGAAGCCCACAGAGAGATCCTGACGCTGGCGGATTACATTCTCTTGAATCATAAGCGCATCGACATTACCAAGGCCCGGATCTATTTCGGCAAGCTGTTTCCCAATATCAAGCTGGTCGCTGTCAATGTAAATACACAGGAAGAATATGAAGCTTTGACCGCCAACGGCAGCTACGATCTGTATGAAGGCGAATTCTTCCGTATGCCGGTAAACGAAGGAGAAAAAGAAGTTGCTCCTTTGAAGGCAAACTATATCGAACTGTTAAATGTGGTAAACGATCAGGATTTCGAACTGACGGAAGCAGCGGATGTCATTGGACGCGATACAGCGCTTGTCATTTCCCTGCTGAAAATGGTAAATCGCATGACCATGAACTCCGGTATCACTTCGGTTCGTCATGCTGCAGCCATGTTGGGACAAAAAGAACTGAAAAAATGGATCAATACCGCAGTTACCAAAGAACTTTGTGCCGACAAGCCCAGTGAGATCACTCGTCTTTCTCTGCTTCGAGCTAAATTCGCAGAGAATCTTGCTCCTGTATTCGAGCAGGCAAGTTTATCTTCGGAGTTATTCCTGATGGGCCTGTTCTCGGTTCTGGATATCATCCTGGATAAACCCATGGAAGAAGCACTGGCGATGGTAAAGGTCTCCAAAGATATCCGCCAGGCCTTATTGGACAAAACAGGGCCGTTGTTCCCTGTACTGGATTTCATGCGGCAGTATGAAGATGCTTCCTGGCAGGAAATTTCCCGTCAGATGATGTTAAAAGAGATCAATATGGATCAGGTTTATTCCGCATATATCCAGTCTCTGGTATGGTATCGGGATCTTTTCTCCGTATAATACTCTGATCCCGCATTCTGCCGGATCTTCGATCCGGTGACTGCTACCAAAACCAAACAAAAAAGGCATTTCCTCACGGTATCATCACCGAAAGGAAATGCCTTTATTTTATGGATCATCAGTGAAACAGCACATCATTTACAATGCTCTGCAGATATTCCTGCCTGCCGGATCCGGGCGTTGCAGGTGCGCCCATTTCATCGGCCTTCGCAGCCAGTTCTTTCAAAGAAGTGCTTCCTTCACGGATCTTCTTACCGATGCCGTCATTATAAGAAGCGTAACGTTCCTTGATAAACGCATCCACTCTGCCGTCTTCGATGAGCTCTGCCGCCTTGGTCAGGCCTAATGCGAAGCTGTCCATACCAAGGATAAATGCATAGAACATATCTTCATAGGTATTGGAAGGACGACGGTTCTTGGAATCGAAATTGAGACCGCCTACCAAACCGCCTGCTTTCAGGATCTCGTACATTGCCATGGTTGTATCGTAGATATTGTAAGGGAATTCATCTGTATCCCATCCCAGAAGAGTATCTCCGGTATTGGCATCTACGGAGCCTAACATACCATTAATAGCAGAAATACGAAGTTCATGCTGGAAAGTATGACCTGCAAGTGTCGCATGATTTGCTTCGATATTCATCTTAAAGTCCTTGTCCAGACCATACTGGCGAAGGAAGCCAATGGCGGTAGCTGCATCAAAATCATACTGGTGTTTCATAGGCTCCTTGGGTTTAGGCTCAATAAAGAAAGTACCGTCAAATCCGATGCTTCGGCCGTATTCCACTGCCATCTTCATCAGTGCTGCGATATTTTCCTGCTCAAACTTTACATCCGTATTCAGTAAAGTCTCGTAGCCTTCACGGCCCCCCCAGAATACATAGCCCTTGCCGCCAAGCTTTACGGTCATATCCAGAGCCTTCTTAACCTGTGCTGCTGCAAAGCAGTATACATCTGCAGAATTCGTGCTTCCTGCACCATTCATAAATCTAGGATTGCCGAACATATTGGCAGTCCCCCATAAGCAACGGATATTGGTTCCTTTGGTCTTCTCCAGAAGATAATCGCTCAGATCATCCAGTCTGCGATTGGTCTCCTTGATGTCGTCAGCTTCCGGAACCAGATCCACATCATGGAAGCAATAATACTCAATGCCCAGCTTCTTCATAAATTCTACGCCGGCATCAACCTTTGCCTTTGCATGCTCCATGGTACCAGGTTCTGCACCGAAGCTCTTGTCTGCTGTACCACGGCCAAACATATCCACGCCGTTTGCTCCCAGATTGTGCCACCAGGCCATGGCAAAATTCAGATGGTCCTTCATCTTCTTGCCCATTACCACCTTCTCCGCATCATAGTAGCGGAAAGAAAGCGGATTCTTACTTCCCGGTCCTTCATATCGGATCTCGGGAATCCCCTTAAAAATCTCACTCATCAGTCTACCTCCTTTGTAGAAAAACACGATGTGTATTTGTTAGATATAACTAACCAAAGTTTAACATGTGCACGGGCACAATTCAATCACTATTTCATCTTTTTATGAAACTTATCTTCCAGAATCCTGGTTCAATTGTGTTGGGGTAACTTTTAAGATTTTACGAAATAATCTGGTCCAATAAGGCTTCACAGCCTTCTACGATCTGTTGATAGACTCCCTCAAAATCTCCGGTATACCAGGGATCATCAATATCTTCCTGTCTCCCGGTAAAATCCATTAGCAGATGCACCTTCTCCTGCGGGTCATCCCCCAGGATCCGTAACATGTAACTCATATTCAGCTGTTCCATGCCAATGATATAGTCCCAATGGTCATAATCGTTCCTACGAAGCTGTCTGGCCTTTTTCTGACCAACGCCCAACTCATTTCCCGGTACTCCGATGCCATGACGCGCCAGTTCTTTCTTTGCCGGCGGATAGACACCGTTTCCGATCTCCTCTGTGGAAGTTGCTGCCGATTCGATATGAAACCGATCTGCAATATCACGCTGCGTAACCATATCTTTTAATACAAATTCCGCCATTGGGCTACGGCAAATATTGCCCCAGCAGA
>JAIKYN010000281.1 GCA_024683155.1 Lachnospiraceae bacterium
AAGCATTATGCCGAGATCCAGCAGGAACTGGAAGTGTCCATGGCAGGTTATACCCACAAGGACCAGAAGCCGGACATTAACGGTCTGACCGGAAAATAGGAGCCGCTTAACTTCGATGAAACAATGGGTTGTGAACCTGTTTCTTGGCATATTGGTAATAGTGGCCATAGGGGTTTTTGTATTTCAGGCAGCCGGCGGTCTTAAGATGCAGAAGACACTGGATGCTTCCAATGCGGATCGAACCGCTTTAGAGCAGAATGTGATGGCTTTAGAGGATGAGATCACCCACACAAGGGGTGAGTCTGACCTGCAGAAGCAGAAGTATGAAGAACTGCTGGAAAGCAGCCTCGCTATGGAAGAAAGCGCAGCGCAGATCACCGCCGGGATGGACGAACTGAGGACGGCGGAAGAAAGCCTGGCGGAAGAGATCGCAGCTTATGAACAGGCCTGGGAAGAAGCGAAAGAGAGGGTGCAGTGATGAAACAGCGACACGTGGTGCCCTTACTTTTAACTCTTCTGCTCTTGATCCTGGTAGCATTGAATGCCTTGGAATACTTTCGGAATGACCAAAGAGCGGCTGACATTTCCTATAATATCCAGAAGATCCAGACCTTGCAGAAAGATGTGGAAGATCTGACCATGGATCTGGAGGAAGCCGGGGAAGAGCTTGCCCTTCAGAAAGATGATACGGAGAAATTACAGGCTGTTTACGATGCAAGGCAGGAAGAGATCCGTCTTATGCAGGATACCTTACTGCTGCAGCAATTATATGTGGAAGAAAAACAGATGACGGTGGATGGATACGATGCGGCGCAGAAGATCGATACCATCTTACTTTCGCTGCACAATGCATTCCGGGAAAATCTGGGATTGGGCACCCTTTCGACTGAGAACTTTCTGGTGGATGTGGCGACTCTTCGAAGCGAAGAAGCTCATGAACTATGGAGCCATACCAGGCCGGACGGAAGCTTTTGTCTGGATCTGATCCCGTTGAGCAGACCGGCCGCAGAGAACCTGTCCTATATCAAGCGAACCGAATTAAAGACCGATGAAGATTATTGCCGGGAAGTAGCGGAAAAGCTGTTTCAGAGCCTTCTGGATTCGCCGACGCATTACGAAAACATCGTTAAAAATGAAATGGAACACATCGGGATCCGCACCTACGTTACCAGAGAGGTGGAGGAAAATGTGTTCCGCTTTACCACTGCTTATATTTTTTCCAATTAGAGAAAAAAGATCCTCAGACCAGTGCTGCTTTCTCCCGGGCCATTTCCGCCATGAGAAGGGCTACGTTCCAGTCCTTGTTGGTGGGAGTAAGAATGGCCTTGTAATCCACAGTGAGAGAAGAAGGACGAAGAACGTCCAGCACCTGATCCAGACGGGCATCGGACAGCTCACAGAACAGCAGCAGCTTGCCCGTTATTTTTCCATAGGCCATGGACCGCTTTAGATCCTCTGCTTTGGGAGAAGCAAGGTCCTGCGCAGACATGGATACCAGTTCCCGGAGATTCCGACTGTAGAATACAGCCGGGATTTTTTTTGTGCGGATACGAAGTGGAAAGAATAGCCCCTCTAACTTCGCGTATTCATCCTCTGTAAGGCCAAAGGCTAAGATCTGTTCCATGGATGTTCCTCCTTGCGGTCTGTTGCCGGGAAGTAGAACTGCAACGCTTATACTACCTTGTGCTCCAGCCATTTGCGGCGGACAAACCGGATACTGAAGATAATGCCGCGGATGCCCCAGTCGGAGAACATGCCGATCCAGACACCCATGGGGCCAAAGCCCATGAAGCGGCACAGGAATATACTAAGTGTAACACGGCACAGCCACATGGTACAGGTGGATACGATCATGGAGAATCGTACATCTCCGGCGGCGCGCATGCCGTATGCGGTAATAAAACTGGGTGCCCACAAGATGGGCTTTACAATGGTGATCCATCCCAGCATGTAAACAAAGAGCCTTCCGGAATCCGGATCCATACCTGCCAGGAACGCCACGGGGCGCGCTATGGCATAAGCACCCAGACAGGAGAGCAGGATGACAACCTGCCCCCAACGGAACAGCTTTTTGGTATAGTAGATGGCTTCGTCTTTTCGTCCGGCACCCAGACACTGTCCCACGATGGTCATAAGGCCGATACCTACCCCTACACCGCCGATACCGTTGACGTTCTCGAAGATATTGGTCATGGCCTGGGCTGCGATAGCCGCCGTTCCCAGGGTGGAAACCGTGGACTGGATGGCCAGTTTACCAAACTGGAACATGGAATTCTCGATGCCGTTGGGAATACCCATGGACAGGATGGAGTGGATCTTCTGGCGGTCCGGCCGGAAGGAAGCATAATCCCGAATGGAAAGCATCTGATCCTTGTTGTGCAGAAGGATCAGCAGCACTGCGGCGTTGAAGAACCGGGAGAACATGGTGGCGATGGCAGCACCCATGACGCCCAGATGAAAGCCCCAGATCAGCAGCGCATTGCCCCCTACATTTACCACATTGGAAATGATAGCCACCCACATAGGCGTCCGGGTGTTTCCCTGTGCCCGGTAGATGGCGGCACCTGCGCCGGTTAAGGCAACGCCCGGGTAGCTGAGCAGTGTATAGAAGAAATAGATGCCGGCTGCCGTCATAACCCCCTCTTCCACATCTCCGAAGATCAGGTGTAATAAGGGCATGCGAAATACAAGGCACAGCAGCATCAGACCCAGAGAGATGGCCGCTGCCACCATGATCAGCTGACGAGCTGCGATCTTTGCATTTTTGTAATTTTTCTGGCCGATATAGTTGGAGCAGATGATGACGCCGCCGGTAGCCAGAGCACTGAAGGCCTGCACCACCAGGTTGTTGATGGAATCCACCAGAGACACGGCGGAAAGTGCCTCGGCGCCGATATTGCTTACCATCATGCTGTCAGCCATACCCATAAAGGAGTTCAGCAATTGCTCGGCTACAATGGGAAGCAATAAAAGGAGGAGCTGTTTATCGGTAAAGATATGCTCCCCGGAAAGATCTGCTTTTAAGGTTGTCCTGTTCATATTAAAAATCCTCACATCTGTCCACATATCATAACACAAAGCCATGAAATGCAACAGAAAAAATGCCTATCCCGGCGTTGAGCGCAAAGGACAGGCATTTTCATGGAGGTGAGATATGGGAAGGCCGGTGACATCCCCCGGAAAGCACCGGCCATTATGATTGCCGGAAAGATCCCCCGGAAAGCGCCGGCCATTATGACTGCCGGAAAGATCACTTGGGGAAATGTCCGGTCACGATGTCGTTAAAGCTGATCACATGGTCCGCCAGACCAAAGGCAATGGCTTCCTCGGCCTTAAAGTAGTGATTATAGGATATGGCTTCTTCGATTTCCTCCATGGTATGTCCGGTGTGCTTTACCAGGATCTCGCAGGTCTGCTGCTTGGTAGCCAGAAGGGAATCGGAGATGGACTTGATGGTGGAGCTGTTGCCGGAGATCTCATTCCCCAGAAGAGGCTCATGGATCATCACTTCCGAGTTTGGAAGGATGTAGCGTCTTCCCTTCTGACCGGCCGCCAGAAGAAGGGCACCCATGCTGTAGGCTTTGCCCATGCAGATGGTGCGCAGCTCGATATCCTTTAGTCCCACCATCACGTCGTAGAGGAGCATTCCCTGGTTCACATCCCCGCCGTTGGTGGTAATAAACAGGTTGATGGGGGCATGAGGATCTTCCGCGATGAGATACATGATCTCCTTTACCGCATCCAGGGCGGTTTCTTCCCGGACACTTCCGGAGAAGAATACATTTCGTCCGTTGAGCAGACGGGATTCTATGGGGACGGTGGTGATGCCGTGGGAACTTTTTACTTCAATGATTGCCATAACAGGCTCCTTTCGTTACAGAGGGAAATGAACGGCACCTTCAGGCTAACCGCTGCTCCCTGTTTTCTTCGGTGTTACGCACCTTGACCACATTGGATTTAGAGCGGTATACCTTCCGGTATTCTTTGCTTTGGGTCTTCATATCAAAGCGCTCATCCTTGATGGGCTTTGTGCCGCTTAAGAAGATGTATTCGGTGCCGATGGGGCTGTATAATACGTCTGTCACCGGGAGATCCAGGCGGTAAGAGAATTCCCGCGCGGTTTCCAGATCGTTGGTACGAAGGAAGACGATCTGATCGCAGTTGCTGATGATGGTACGGGCCTTGCGGGCGTCATACATTTCCTCCAGCTGGGTAATGGACTGGAGCATGAGCATAACGGAGATGCGACGCTCCCGCATCATACCGCTCCACTTGGGCATCTGCGGGATGACCACGTTGGTGGCAAAATCGTCCAGAATGAAACGAACGCTGCGCAGGCGATTTCGATCCTCCGCTTCGTCGCTGAGCTGGAACAGATGCTGCATGGTCTGGGTGTAAAGCATGTTGATGTAGCCGTAAAGGGTATCATCCACATCGCTGCATTGTACAAATAGCACCGTTTTTTCATTGACCAGGCAGGCGGGATCAAAGAGATTGGGAAGATCCATGAAGGTCTTCATTTCGGTGGTATTGTATCTGGCAATGGCTGCCTGAGCCGTGGAGATGATGCAGTTCAGGGTTTTGGATGGTGTGGAGATGACCCGATGGTACATCGTCACCGCTTCGCTTTTGGGATTGCGAGCCCTGAGGCTTTGCATGATCTTTCCCAAAGGGGTATATTTCAGTGCTTCCTCGTTGGCCTCGGATACACTCAGGCTATCCATCAGGCCCATGAGACGACTGAAGGAAGGTGTGCCGGAGGCCTTCACTTCCAGCAGCAGCAGGATGATGGAGGCGATGAGCATTTCGGCTGCCTGATCCCAATAGGGATCCTTTTGTACCACATCCACATCATCTACAGAGGAATGGATCAGCGTATGGGCAAGGGCGATAGCCTGCTGGCTGTTTTGGATCTCTCCGTTTCGAAGGGGATCGTAGGAGAGGGTACTTTTTTCGGGATGGATGAAATTCAGGATCTCCACCCGGTATCCTTTCCGTTTAAAATAGTCCGCGTATTTCGGAGAAAGAGATCCTTTCGGATCAGAGACCACCAGGCTGGAATGATTGGTTTCCATCAGGGTGGGTTCTACCAGAGAATAGGTTTTGCCGGAACCGGAAGTCCCGATCACCAGTACGTTGTTGTTCCGACCGGTCACTTTGGAATCGGTGGTAATCTGTGTATGTTTTCCAAGGATCACTTTATCAAATGAATTCATATAACCTCGCTTTATGGTGTGTATTTGAACAGGTTCCTTACGCCTACTACTCTACCCGAAGGTTCGGAAGGTGTCATTGAACGGATAGTTTAGAGAAGCGTTATTGGACCGGGTCATTGAGAAAAGCGTTACAGGGATGGAGCGTTTTGAAAGGAGTTAGTTGGGCAAAACAGAAAAATATGGTATATTGTGGAAGAATGAATGAAAGGAGCGGCCGGCAGGAGCCGGTCATTTATACATATGAGAATTGGTACCGGATACGACGTACATCGTCTGGCGGAGAATCGTAAATGCATCATCGGAGGCGTAGATATTCCTTATGAAAAGGGTCTTCTGGGGCATTCCGATGCAGACGTACTGCTGCATGCCATTATGGATGCTTTACTGGGAGCCGCAGCCCTGGGAGATATCGGGCTTCATTTCCCGGACAGTGATCCTGCTTACAAGGATGCGGACTCCATGAAGCTTCTGAAAAAAGTAGGAGAGATCCTGGAGGAGAACCGTTTCCTTATTGAGAACATCGATGCCACCATCATCGCCCAGGCACCGAAGATGCGTCCTTATATCGATCAGATGCGGGAGAATATCGCATCGGCTTTAGGTCTGGAGCTTTCTCAGGTAAATGTGAAGGCTACTACCGAAGAAGGTCTTGGGTTTACCGGCAGCGGAGAAGGGATCGCATCCCAGGCCGTATGCCTTCTGACTTCTCCCAGGGAACTGGTAGCGGAAGATATTACCGCAACACCCTGTGGCGGTTGTGCAGGCTGCGGGATGAAGTAAATCCTCTGCGCGCGATAAAAAGAGGGATAAACCCTAATTTCTGTCGTTGACAAAAAGACAGAGGAACCAAAGTCCCTGTCCTTGACAAAAAAAAGAGAATCTCTTATTCTAGGGAAAGACAGAACGATATATGGTGCAAAGACATGGAACGAAAAGAGTACATGGTCTGAGATCTGGTAGAGAAGGAACGTCACCGGCTGAAAGCGATCCGCAGAGACAGGCTTTGGAAGTGCATTCGTGAGTCGATCGCCTGAACAACAGTAGGGCGGTACGTAGAG
>JAIKYN010000306.1 GCA_024683155.1 Lachnospiraceae bacterium
TCTGCATTTTCTGTCTTTACCCTTCGCATATGGGCGCAGTCTCTCCCGGTTCCGCTATGGGTCCTGTCGAAGATCAGGGTTCCGGTACGGAAATCGTAATCCACCTCCGTATAGAGATCCCCTTTTGCAGCAAGCTTCAGATAAATGTGTGCCTCCGGGTCGGCTTCCAGGTCCAGGTCCATATCCAGAACTCTGCCGGAAAGCTCCTCCAGGGTTTCTTCCTCCCCGGAAATCACACGGTCCTTTAAGACCACTTCCTTTTCATGGTAAGCAGCCAGCTCTCTTACCGGATTTTGTAAGATCTTTCCATCCTTTAAGGTCAGTTCCCTGGGAACGGTCATCATACCGCTGAATCCATCCGTCGCATCAAACCAGTTCGCGGCCCAGGATGCCAGCCATCCGATCATGATCCGTCTTCCGTCTGTGGTTTCCATGGACTGTGGTGCATAGAAATCCAATCCCCGGTCAACGGGCATCAGTTTTTCCTCCCGAAAGGCCCCTGTCTCATCTTCCCTTCCCAGAATAAAGAGGGTGTTATCTCCCGGATGGAAGATATTATCCTCTCTCTGTACTTCCTGGGGCGATATCATAAGGATCTTTTTATCTTCTAAAGAAAACAGATCCGGGCATTCCCACATTCTGCCATAGCGATTGGCCGAGCGGTCATATACCTGAACAAACTCCCAGTGTTCCAGATCTTCGGACCGATATTCCAGGATCTGTCCGGAACCGTCTTCGGAACGATTGCCGGCGATCAGGTAATAGGTATCGCCTTCCTTCCAGATCTTGGGATCTCTGAAATCCACCTTACTTGCTCCCGGCGGAAGCAGGCGTTCATCGATCACCGGATTGGCGTCGATCTTTCGGTATTTTTCTCCATCCCCGATGGCAATGCACATTCTCTGGCGTTCAAAAATGGTCCCGTCTTTCTGCTCTTTACGGACCACCCCCGTATAAGCCAATATGTGCCTGCCGTTATCCTCGATGGCACTGCCCGAATAACAGCCGAACTCGTCATAGGCTTCATCGGGAGCCAGCGCCACCGGCAGGTTTTCCCATCGTATGAAATCCTCGGACTTCACGTGGCCCCAGTGCATGGGGCCCCAGACGGTACTGTAGGGATGATACTGAAAGAACAAGTGCTTCTCTCCTTTATATTCGGAAAAGCCATTGGGATCATTCATCCAGCCTACCGGCGCACTCATATGGAAAATGGGTTTTGGAGATGTGTTTCCGGTACACAAAGCGGTCTGCTGATAGGTACGGGCTTTTTCCAGCTTTGTGCTCATTCCATTTTTCATGTTTCAAACTCCGTGTTTGTTTCTCTGCTTATTTTGCCGCATCCATATAACGGTCATATGCTGCCTGCCATGCTGCCACAACTTCGGGAAGTCCCATGCTGTCCAGCTGTTTTACGTAGTTATCCCACTCAGCATCCACATTACCGTTTACGATCCAGTTTGCGGAAGTTTCCTTTACATAATCCTTGATATCGGTGATATGCTCGTTGATCACATCGGTCTCTTCCAGAGAATAGATCACGCTGGGATAGTAATCAAACTGATCCACCTTCTCAAACCATACATTGTTCAGGTCATCCAGTCTCTGCTGTGCTCTTGCTTCCATGTAGTAATAGGTTCCGAAATCGGAAGCCAGCTGCCTGCTGGGACCCTGCAATTCACTTCTTGCCTTCAGATCGCCACCTGCTTCGGGCGTCTCCACATAGACACCGTTTTCATCCGGCTGATCCTGGAAATATACCCCAATGGGGCCATAGATCACCTGCATACTGGTAATGGGTTCATAGCACTGATCTACCCACTTCAGCAGAAGCGCAGGATTGGTGCAGGCATTGGTCACTGCAAAGCAGTTATGACCGGTGGTCCCCTGCTCATTTAAATTCACACCCAGTGTTCCGTCAGGACCGGATAAGAAGGTAAGATATTCATACTCATCTGCATGACTTCCGGTTACTTCCGGGATCTCCCACCAGGTAAATACGCCCAGGCGTTCATCTTCTGCAGACCCTTTGGCAATATACTGGCTGTCATCCTGAGAGAATACTTCCAGGTCGATCAGGCCTTCTGCATACCAGTCATGGAAGTAGGACATTGCTTTCTTATAATTCTCGGTGGTTGCCTGGAAATATACTTTTCCGTTCTCCACTGCTCTATGATCTTCATTATAATCGGTAAAGCCAAAAGCAGAAAACAGGGAAGTCATATTTGCACACCAGTGTCCCCATTCAAAGGAAAGAGGGATCTCGTCGGAAGGATCACCGTTTCCGTTGCAGTCATTGTCTCTGAATGCCACCAGAACATCATGCAGTTCATCAATGGTGGTCGGCATGGAAAGACCTAAGGTATCCAGCCAGCTCTTATTGATGGAAACGAACTGAGGAATGGCGCCGATGAAATACTGATTTCCATCCTTATAGGTAAATCCCATCTCGGAAATCGTAGGCAGTGTATAGATGTGCCCATCCGGCATGGTGCAACTTGCCATAAGATTGGGCCGTTCCTTGATCACCGCGCAAAGATTGGGCATGGTTTCTTCGTTGATATACCCTTCCAGTGGAATGAACAACCCGTTGGTTCCACCTGTGATGATCTCATAGTCGGTTAACTGTGCTCCCATGAATGCATCCGGCAGATCGGTACCGGAATTCAGGATCAGATTGCGTTTTTCAACCAGTGTGTCACCGGAAACACAGTTCCACTCTACGGTAACATCCATTGCTTCACACATCTGCTGTACCATGGGTTTCTCGGAATTATCCGGTGATAATGCACTGACACCGGCAAAGATCTTAAAATCTCTGTCCCCTTCTTCTGCCGCCTGTGCCTGTGCTTCCACTGCAGGAGCAGCGTTTTCCGTCTCTGTCCCGGTAGCCGTTCCTGCCTGGGATCCGCAGCCTGCTGTCATAGCAGCAACTGCCAGTGCAAGAAGAATACTTAATGACTTCTTTCCATTCTTTTTCATATAACCTCTCCTTTGTTTTTTCATTTTTAACCCTTAAGTGATCAACCTTTCACAGCTCCGACCATAAGTCCCTTTTCAAAATACTTCTGAACAAAGGGATAGAAGATCAGCATGGGTACCGCACCAACCACCATGGACGAGAACTTTAACAGTTCGGTGATCCGGTTGGCTTCTGCATATCCTCCGTCCATACCGCTTAAGGCATTGGCGGATGCTTCACTTTGGATCAGGATCTGGCGAAGTGCCAGCTGTAAGGGATATTTATCCTTGCTGTTCATATAGATCAGAGCCGTAAACCAGTCATTCCAGAAAGCAACCATGGCGAAGACCACCATAACCGCGATGATCGGTCTGGATAAAGGCAGTACCATGGACAGAAATGTCCGGATGTGGCTGCTCCCGTCAATCTTGGCCGCTTCAAACAGATCCTTTGGAATGCTTGTTTCAAAATACGTTCTTGTAACGATGACATTAAACACCGATACACCACCGGGCAGGATCAGCGCCCATACTGAGTTGAGCAATCCTGTTTTTGCCACCACCAGATAGGTAGGAATGAGCCCTCCGGTAAAATACATGGTGATGAGATAGAATAGCATGATCGCGGTTCGTCCCGGCATTTCTTTCCGTGAAAGGGGGTAAGCCGTGGTCAGGACCAGTGCCGTCGTCAGGACCGTTCCCAACGTGGTATAGAAGATGCTGTTCAGATATCCCGATACAATGGCCTTCTCACGAAATACTCTCTGATACCCTTCCACCGTGAACTGTGATACCCAAAAGAAGGTCTTACCTGCATAAACATCATAGGGATTGGAAAAAGATGCGATCAGAACGTAGTAAAGCGGATATAACACCATCAGTACAAATATCAGTACGATGATCACCATGATCGCTTCAATTGCTCGATCACTCTTACTTTTTAATTTTTTTCGGTTCATACGATCCCCCTGCTCTTAAATAAAACTGATGTCTGCTGCTTTCTTGGACACCCGGTTCACAATGATCAATAACAAAATGTTCACCGCCGTATTAAACAGCCCCACTGCAGTGGAAAAACTATACATGCCTTTTAACATACCCTGTTCATAAACGTAGGTAGCGATGATCTCGCTGGTTCCCTTGTTCAGGTCGGTCTGTAACAGGAAGGCTTTTTCAAACCCTACATTCATAAGATTTCCGAAGGACATGATCAATTGGATCATGATCATGGGAACAAGTTCCGGCAGGTCGATGTGAATGATCCTTTGCCACAGATTGGCACCGTCCACCTGTGCTGCTTCGTGATAGGTAATGTCGACACCGGACAAGGTTGCCATGTAAATGATCATCCCCCATCCCGTATCCTGCCAAACCGACGATGAAATATAGATTGTCCGGAACAGCTCCGCCCGGTCCAGGAGACCGGTTCCCGTGTTTCCTCCGGCTGCTGCCACCAAGGTGGAGATCAGACCGCCATAAGGTGAAAGAAAGATACGCAACATACCACAGACGATCATGGTGGAGACAAAGTGTGGTGCGTAAAGAATGGTCTGAGAGATCTTCTTAAACCGCTCCAGCTTGATCTGATTCATGATCAGCGATAATACGATCGGTATGGGAAACGTCCATAAAATCGAATATAAGCTGATCAACACCGTATTTCGGATCATTTCTGTGCTCTTATAGTTGGTGAAGAACTTGATAAACCACCGCAGCCCCACAAAGGGACTTTTGCTAAAGCCCATCACCGGGTTGTAATCCCGGAACGCGATCTGCACACCGTACATGGGAATGTACTTATAGATCACAGTCAGGACGATCCCCGGAAGAAGTAGTAGATACAGCTGCCAGCATCGGCCTGTTTTGGTGAGGAGTTTCCTCAGTTTTTGAGTGTTTTCCATCTTTTTTTCTGATTTCATATTGCTTCCCTCTGTAAACTTGAAACGTTTCATGTTGTCTACACCATAACCATACAAGTCACATGAAAAGATGTCAACACTTTTCAGAGATATTATGTGTAATTTGTCTAATTATTACTATTTTAAATTTCTTGTTTTGGTGAATATCACGTATGAAACGTTTCATCGTAATGTTATAATAGATGCAGTGGATAAAATGGAGGTAAGTATGACGCAGAAATCGTCTCCTACTATGAAAGATGTGGCCAGAGAAGCCGGCGTGTCTCTGGGTACCGTTTCCAATGTGATCAACGGTATCACCGTCAGAGAATCATCCCGGCGGAAAGTGGAAGAAGCCATTAAAAAGCTGAATTATCAGGTGAATTCTTATGCCAGAGGACTGAAGATGTCCCGGACAGGAACTATCACATTGATCATTCCTACCTTGAATCATCCTTTCTTTTCGGAACTGGCCTATGAGATCGAACAGCAGGCGTATATGAATTCCCGGAAGCTGATCCTGTGCTGTTCCAACGGGATCGCAGAAAAGGAGCTGGAATATTTATCCCTGGCTACTCAGAATAAGACCGACGGTATCATCGCTCTGACCTACTCCGATATCAGCCGGCAGGTTCCGGACAATATCCCTTTTGTTGTGTTTGACCGTTATTTTGAGAATCAGCAGATTCCCCGCATTGCTTCTGACAACTATACCGGTGGCATTATGGCGGTAAACAAGCTATACGAACTGGGCTGCCGGAATATTGCCTTTATCGGTTTTCACTCATCCTTTCCGGGAGAAGCGGACAAGCGTTTTGACGGTTATATGTCCGCCTGCAGACAGCTGAAACTGACCCCCTGCATTCTCCACGAGCCCGATGACACTCCTGTAGATCCGGCAATCCGGAATTTTATCGAAAAAAATATCGACCCCAAAACGGGATCGACGGTTTTTGACGGTATATTTGCCAATACAGATTATGATGCCTGCATTGTGAGAGAAGTCCTTGAAAGCCTGAACATCCGGGTTCCGGAACAGGTGCAGCTCATTGGTTTCGACGGCACAAAGAAGTTCTACGCCGAGAATGAATACTATGTATCCACCATCTGCCAGCCCCTGAAAGAACTGGCCCGCAAGTGTGTGGAAATGGTCATCAACGAGTCGGAAGAGATCCTTCCTTCTCTGACCTTGTTGCCGGTGCACTACGCATCCGGAGGAACAACCCGGGACTGATCTTTCCCTGTTTCCCGCCTTTATTCATAGAAGCCCCCCGGGTCCATCGTTACGCTTCTTACGTGCGTGTCCGCACCATCTTCCGGTACTGCCCCGGGGTCATGCCCCTGAGTCTCCGGAATACATTCTCAAAATACGTGGTATTGGTAAAGCCGCACTGCTCAGCGATGGCCGTGATGCTCTCCTCCGTGTCCTTCAATAACAGGCAGGCTCTGCGGATCCGTACCACTGTCAGATACTGTACCACCGTTACACCGGTAACCTGACGGAAGTTCCGTGTCAGGAAGGCCCGGCTGATGAAAAACTGTTTTGCCAGCTTATCCAGTGTCAGTTCTTCCATGTAGTGCTCGTTCAGGTACTCGATCACCTGCTGGATGGAATTATGGACGTCTGAGGTAAATGTCAGGCGCTCATCCTTTTCCCGCTGCAGACTTCTCTGATGATCCATTTCTTCCGTATAAAGGGATAACAGGCTGTAAGCCAACATCCGGACCATGGGCAGATGGACATTCTCCGTTTCAAAGGCTTCCTTGATCTGCCGGATCCCCTGTAAGACCTGTTTCCACTTCTCCGGTCTGAAAACCGCCGGCCCGTTGTATCTCTGCAGAAAATCCTCAAAGTCCATGCCATAAGCAGACTGCAGCATCCCCAGGACGCCTTCCTTGGAAAATTGCAGCAGAAAACGATTGTGTCTGGCATCCTCTCCGTAGGTACTGGTCTTGTGGATCTGTCCCGGGGGAATAAGGATCGCCGTTCCTTTCCCTATGACATAGATCTGCCGGTCCACAAAAAAGTACCGGGTTCCTTTGGTAAGAATGAACAGCTCAATGGAATCGTGAAAATGGCGGTTCTTCATGTCCTGTTTTTTCACGATATGATTCTCACTGATCTTCAGATCTTCGGTTTCTCTTTGAAATACTTCCAGATTTTCTTCCATACTTTCAGTATACGCTTTCGTATCCGATTTGAAAGGTTTTGAAAAATTTAATCTGTTTTTTCTGTTATTGAATCCGGGAGTTACGTATAATAAAGGCTATCACGTTGAGGCAAATATAAGATCCGGAATCGTCCGGAGAAAGAAATCAGATCTATGAGTGTACAGAACAAAACTTCCAGGACCAAGCTGGATATGACACAGGGCTCCATCATGAAGCTGATCGTGCTCTTTGCCATTCCCATGGTCATCGGCAATATCTTACAGCAGTTATACAGTACCGCAGATACCTTTATCATTGGTAACTTCTGCGGTCCCACCTCCATCGCAGCCGTGGGCACCAGCTCCCAGCCGGTGGAAGTATTTATGTGTCTTTTCATGGGGATCGGTGCCGGAACCACCATTTTAGTGTCCATTGCCACCGGGGCCAACAATCAGGAGAGGCTGGGCCGTATCGTGCGTACCGCCGTTACCTTCGTTTATATCATTTCCGTTCCCATGATGCTTCTGGGCATCCTGGCAACGCCTTATATCCTGAAGTTCATGCAGGTTCCGGAAGATACCTGGGATCTGGCCGTGATGTATATCCGCATTGTATTTCTGGGACTTCTCGGTAACATGGGGTATAACATGAATGCGGGAATCCTCCGGGGACTGGGCGATTCCGCTGCTTCTCTGGTATTCCTGATCATTTCCACCGTTACCAATATCGTGCTGGATACCTTCTTCATCGCCATCCTGCGCATGGATGTGGCCGGTGCGGCTCTTGCCACCATCATCGCCATGTACTTCTCCTGGATCGCCAGTATCCTGTATATCAAGAAGAAATATCCGGATCTTCCCTTTACCGTCCTGCCTCACGGTATGGACCGGGATATGTTAAAGGAGATCCTGCGGACCGGTCTTCCTCTGGGCTTTAACAATTCCCTGTATACTGTAGGTCACATTATGCTGCAGTCCCTGATCAATACCCAGGGTTCCTCCTTTATGGCAGGTGCCTCTGTGGGCGGTAAGATCATGGGCGTGGCCAGCATTGCCATTACGTCTTTCTCTGCCGCCATGTCTACCTTCGCCGGGCAGAACCTGGGAGCCGAGAATTACCGTCGTTTACGCAAAGGAGGCCGTATCGTTCCCATCTATTCCGGTCTCATCACCGGCTCTCTGGGCTTTCTTATGTATACCTTCGCCAGACCTCTGGTGGGACTGTTTACCGATGATCCACAGACCATTACCTATGCGCTGTTGTGCATCAGCTTACAATTACCCTTCCAGTGGTGCTACTGCGTGTTAAATACCATCCTGAATCTGTCCAACGGAATCGGCAACGTGAAGTTCTCCACCACAGTGAATCTGCTGATGCTGTGGGCGGTACGTATTCCCTCCGCCTTCCTCATCGGGCACTTCTATGATGGCCATTATGTAACCTTCGGCGTATCCATCAGCTTTATGTTCGGTATGGTGGCAGCGCTTACCTTCTATCATTCCAAGCGCTGGAAAGAGATCCTGCGCCTGGCAGGCGAAGAGGAGGTCTCTGCATCTGCTGCCGCCAAAACCTGATCGATCCCGCTTTTACTGAATCTTGAATTCGTACGCGGTATTATAGGTCAGCACGTACAGTGTATCCTCCACGATCTCCAGCTGGTTGGGTGCAGATCTTAAGGAGATCTGGTCCAGCTTTTCTCCGGTGAAACGGTTTAACAGATACAGATAATCGTCTTCTGCCGTAAACCCGTATCCGCAGATGATGTTATCTCCCACTATGCGGAAATTCTGTGCATTGGAGGTAAGGGGTTCACTTCTCCATACCACCTCGTCCGTGTTTAAGGAAATGGCCACCATATAGTTGGAATCCGGCTCTTCCTGAGCATATCCGTTAAATCCCAAAGATACGTACAACATATCCTCTACGATCTGTGCATAAAAGATATACTGGCGGGTATCCGAAGCCGTTTCGGTGGCATCATCCGGTCCGTTACAAAGCCAGGACAAATCGTAATCATACAGAAGATTCATGGTATTAGCATCATAGATGGTCAGCCGGGTATAATCATAGCCCCACTGTGTAACATCTGCACCACAGTAGTAATAAGCATCATCATAACGGTCCAGGGAAGGCACCGGAAATTGATGTTCCTCCTGCCACTTAACCTGATTGATATAATCGGAAGCATCTTCCTTGACCCTTGTAAGCGTCAGAGGCTTCACATCGCTGTGATCCTCTGTATCGGTGCAAAAGGGCTGCCAGGTAGCATTGGATAAGATCACCATATCCGGCCCGCTTCCTTCATAGATCAGCTCTTCCGGCTCCAACATGGTTCTCACTTCTTCTCCCTGACCGATCCTCTCCTCCAGGTTCTGGGGCTCCGTTACCAGCAAGGCTTCGTTCAGAAGCCCCGGATATTCGTCATTTGCGATGGTAACGGCCATGGTGCCCGCTGCATAGCTGGCGATCTCATAAGGAGAAAAATAAATCTGTAATCCATCTTCCGTAAGGGTCCAGGTATAGCTGTCCTCTTCCAGTTTGGATCCGAATACATCCCCTTCGCCGTAATAGTAGGAATCCACTTCCTCCATGATCCCCGGATAGTTTTCTTCCAGTTTCTCCCGCAGGATCTTCCCGAACTGTTCCGGATCACCGATAACTACATCTTTAATGGAATAGGCCTTACCGGTTGCAGGATCCAGATTGCTGGCCGTGATCCCATGGTTTGGATGGGCACCGCCGCTATATTCTTCCACATAATCCATGACCGTGAACATCCTCTCATCGGCACGCATGATCTGGGAATTCAGATATGAATAATAAGTGACATCCTCAGACACTTCATATTCCTGCGCCCAGGCCCCATATCCCGGCAATTCCCGGTTCATAAACTGCTCGCTGTCATCTGCCTGTCCTGTAAGAACCTGCTGAAGCTGCGGATATTTTTCTCCATAAGCACCCTGCAGGCGGATCTCGTCATAATATCCGTGGGCCAGTTCTTTTCCCTCTGCCTCCACCACAAAATGGTGAGGGATCAGGATCAGGTCCTTCTCATCGTTATTTTCTGCAGCAGAGGTTTCCCCTGCTCCGGTATTTTCTGTTTCATCCACAGCCGCGGTTTCTCCCGCAGACTGCGTCGCACCATCCAAAGTCTCCTGTTTTGCTCCGCAACCGGTCAGTGAAAGGGTTACCATCACTGCCGTAAGCAATGCGATCATTCGTTTCATTTTTCATGTCCTCCTCATAAGAACTAATCGTTATTACCAATTTCGTTCAAAATTATTTTCGTAACCTACACCCGGGTGGTCCATTTGGTGCAATCCCACACGTCCATTCCCAGGGCTTCATAGAAATCCGGTTCGTGGCACACCATAAGGATACTGCCTTTGTATTCTTTCAGTGCACGCTTCAGTTCCTCTTTGGCATCCTGATCCAGGTGATTGGTAGGCTCATCCAGCACCAACAGGTTGGATGCCCGGTTGATCAGTTTGCAAAGGCGCACTTTGGCCTGTTCCCCTCCGGAGAGAACCTTGCATTTACTTTCGATATGTTTGGTGGTAAGTCCGCACTTTGCCAGCGCGGAGCGCACTTCGTACTGGGAAAATCCGGGAAATTCATTCCAGATCTCCTGAAGGCAGGTGGTCTCGATATCGGAGGACATCTCCTGCTCAAAGTATCCGATCTCCAGATAATCGCCTAATTCCACCCGTCCTTCCAGGGAAGGGATCAGCCCCAGGATACTTTTCAGTAACGTCGTCTTACCGATGCCGTTGGCTCCCGTAAGAACGATCCTGGATCCCCGTTCCATGGCAAGATTTAAAGGGGAGGATAAGGGATCTCCATATCCGATCACCAGATCTTTGGTTTCAAAGATCATTTTTCCCGGTGTCCGTGCTTCTTTAAACCGGAATTCCGGCTTAGGCTTTTCCTGTACCTTTTCGATCAGTTCCATGTTATCCAGCTTCTTCTGCCGGGACATGGCCATATT
>JAIKYN010000038.1 GCA_024683155.1 Lachnospiraceae bacterium
AAATCTGGAGGATAACAGTGTGCCTGTATATAAAGAGCTGGAACCCTTTGCCCGAAAGATCCGCAGTCAGCACGAAAATATCCTGGCAGCGGCAAAAAGCCGGCAGGATTTTACGGCCAACGTTTCCCATGAGCTGAAAACTCCCATAACGGCCATTACAGGCTATGCGGAGCTGATTGAGAACGGAATGGTGGAAGTGGATTCGGAGAAGCATGTGGCAGAACAGATCCGAAGGAATGCGGAACGTCTCCTTTCTCTGGTCAACGATATCATCCAGTTGTCCGAGCTGGATCACCTTAAGATGCCGGTGACACAGGAAAATGTGGATCTTTATGCGATTGCCCGGGAATGTGTCAACGACCTGAAGCCTATGGCATATAAGAAACAGGTAGAACTTGGCTTGAAAGGGATTTCGGCCGGCGTGCTGGCAGACAAGGCCCTGATGCGGGAGATGATCGAAAATCTGGTGCAGAATGCCATTCGATATAACAAAGAAAAAGGGACCGCACAGGTGGAAGTGACCATAGAAAGCGGACATCCTATCTTATATGTAAGAGACACAGGGATCGGAATCCCTGCCGATCAGTTGGATCGGGTATTTGAGCGGTTTTATCGCGTGGATAAAAGTCGATCCCGGGAGACCGGCGGAACCGGTCTGGGCCTGGCGATCGTAAAACATATTGCGGAATTACATGGTGCACAGATCAGCATTAACAGTGAATTAGGAGAGGGAACCGAGATCAAGGTACAATTCTGAAAGGATGCCACCTCCTTTTTGAACCTAAAAAAATTATGGGTTACAACCGAAAAAAGAAGGTGTTTTGTTTTTTCCCTGAATGATATAAAAGATTACAACAAACATATGAAAAACAAACGGCAAAGACGTCTGGTAAAGGCGCCTTTGCCGTTCGTTTTTTATAAAAGAAAGGAAAGTGTGACTTACAACTTCGTAAGGATCATACAAGGGAAAAGACATGAGAAAAAGATTGTTGAGTTTATTGTTATCGGCATCGATGGCAGTGATGATGCTTGCAGGTTGTGGAGCGGGAAAAACAGCGACAGATTCCGGGTCGGCAGCAACAGAAGGTTCCATCGAAGAAGCGGTTGCTTCGGTAGCAGCAGAAACACCCACCGGAGATCCGGTGAAGATCGGACTTTTGTTTTCCAGCACAGGATCCACCTCAATTTCAGAAGGTGTAATGCTGGCAGCTACGACGTTAGCAATTGATGAGATCAATGCGGCCGGAGGTGTTGCAGGTCATCCGATTGAATACATTCATGAAGATATTCAGTCCGATTCAGCAGTATCGGCAGAAAAGGCCAAGAAGCTGATCCTGGAAGATGAATGTCAGATTTTATTCGGTGCCATGTCTTCGCAGTACAGACAGGCAGTATTACCGGTAGTGGAAGAATATGATGCATTTCTGTTTTATTCCACCATTTACGAAGGACAGGAACAATCTCCCAATATCGTATATTCTGCTTCCATTCCGAACCAGATCGTTCCGGTCGTAGGCTCATATATGGTGGAAGATATGAAGAGATCAAAGGTATTCGTTATTGGTACAGATTATGTATATGCGCATCTTCTGAATGAAGCCTTTATCACTTATCTGGAAGAAAACGGAGTGGAAATTGTCGGTGAAGAGTACACCGCATTTGGACAAACAGATTTTTCCTCTTTGATGACAAAGATCAAAGCATCCGGTGCAGATTGTATCTTGAGTCAGGTAATTGGCGATTCTGTTGTGGCGATGCATAAGGAATACAGTAACCAGGGCTTTAAATCTTCGGAAGTACCGATCGTAAGCTCTGCTTTGGGAAGTAACTTTATTGCAGCGATGGGTGCTGAAAACGCAGCAGGTAACTATTATTTCTGCGGTGTGAATACTTTAAAGGATGAAGTGATCGAGGAATTTACGGACAAGATCTATGCAAAATACGGTGACATGTACGCACCGGATTCCAGCACATATGGATACTACGTAGCAGTTTATCTGTGGGCAGGCGCTATGGAGAAGGCCTATGCAGCCGATGATCTGTCACTGGACGGTCTGAGAGAGCAATTCTTTAATGCCTCTTACGGAGATGTGATCATGGATCCTGAGACAAACCATGCATATGCTTATGCGAAGATTCAGTATGTTGAGGAGGATGGCTCTTTAACAACCGTTAAGCAGAGTGAATCGGCAGAAAAACCGGATCCGTTTGCTTACTAAATAGTATTAAAAGCCTTATTCTCTGTTTGCAGCAATGCAAACAGAGAATTGCTTTATATGATCGATGAGGTGATTGGATATGTTGGAAACCTTGATTTCTTTATTTATAAACGGATTAAACTCAGCAGCTTTATTGATCCTGACTTGTTTGGGCCTTGTGGTGATCATAGGATTGATGGATGTTTTCAATATGGCCACGGGCGAGTTCATCATGTTGGGAGCCTATATTACCTATATTTCGTCTACAGTATTAGGCTTGCCCTTTTTGGTTTCATTAGTCTTATCCTTTGTTGTTACGGTCCTGGTGGGAATTGTTTTCGAACGTTTATTACTGAGCCCGTTGAGAAAAAAGAGAGGAGACGGACTTTTGCTTACATATGGTCTGTCCATTGTACTGCAGCAGGTGATCACGATCATCTACGGACCGGAAATGAGATATGTAAGTGTTCCCTTTAAAGGAAATATAGAAATCGGTAATTTGCTGATCTCTTATTACAACTTATTCACTATTTTCGTTGCGATTGTTACTTTTGCGGTTACTTTTATCATTTTCTTTAAAACGAAACTTGGTATGCAGATCCGGGCGACCACACAGAACAGAGCCATGACAGAATGTCTTGGTATAAAAACGCCCATGCTGGATACGTTTACCTTTGCATTTGGATGTGGGATCACAGGTATCTGCGGATGTATCCTGGCACCGGTTCGTACTGTACATCCACTGATGGGTGCCTCTTATTTAACGGACGCACTGATGTCGGTGGTTGTTGGTGGTGTCAATAACATTCTCGGTACAGTAGTTGCATCGCTTGGAATCAGTGAAAGTCTGGTAATGTTTGGTGGATTCTTTAATGAAGTAAATGTAAAGATCCTTGTATTTATAACGATCATTGTGATCCTGCGATTTAAACCGGATGGATTGTTTGCAAAGAAGGGCAGGTAAGAGATATGAAAAAGATATTGAATATAAAGATCAATTATTACTTTGATGCCCTGCTTTTCTTTTTTCTGGCAACCTTTCCGATGTATTCTTCCAAGTTCAGAATTGAACAGATGTCTCGGTATTTGTGTTATGTGATATTGATCTTTTCCCTGGATCTTCTGTGGGGCTATTCGGGAACATTAAGTCTTGGTCATTCCGTACTGTTCGGTATGGGCGGATATATATATGCACTTTCCTATAGTCTGAAAGACGGAGAAGTTCCTGCATTTATGAAAAATGCGGGAGTGGAAGAAATCCCTGATTTTCTGAATGCGCTTTCCGACCTGAGAACCGGAATATTTTTGGCCATATTTATGCCTGCCGTATTTGCTTTTCTCATAGGTCTGTTTTTATTTTCCAGTAAAGTGGGAGGCATGTTTTTTGCAGTGATTACCTGTGCACTGATCACATTGGCCAGCCTGTTTCTGAATAATCAATCGGCTTATACAGGTGGTGCAAACGGGATTACCGGCGTGGGCCGATTCGTATTTGGAGGACAGAAGCTATCCATCCCGCAAAACTATTATTTCATCCTGTTGATTGTCCTGTTGGTATATTTCTTCTGCAGATGGTTAACCAGATCAAAGTTTGGTAAGGTCATCATCGCGACCAGTGAAAATGACCAGCGCGTTAAGTTTCTCGGCTATAAGACATCTTTATTTAAAGCTTTTTTATATGCAATTTCCGGAATGTTAGCTGGTTTGGCAGGTGTGTTATTTGTTCCGGTTTCCGGTATTATTGCGCCTACGGATATTACAGGTACGTTGTCTACGATCCTTGTGATCGCGTTAGCAGTGGGCGGTAAAGGATGTCTTACGGGAGGAGCATTGGGAATCATCCTGATCGAATGGGCACAGAGTGCACTTTCAGAATCTTTTTCCAATCTATGGCAGCTGATCCTGGGCCTGTTGGTTATTTTCATTGTCTTCTTTGTTCCGGAAGGATTTATGGGCAAGGTACTGGGTTGGCAAGAAAAAATCGTTATGAAGAGAAAGGAGACGAACAATGGCTGAACTGGCGTTAAGAATTAGAGATTTGAGAGTTTCCTTTAGTGGTTTTAAGGCAATTGACGGAGTTGATCTGGATGTCGAAAAAGGGGAATTGCGGGCGATCATAGGACCCAATGGAGCAGGAAAGACAACGCTTATGGATCTGATCACCGGAAAATCCATTCCGACCGGCGGAACCATTGATTATATGGGTAAGTCCATGTTGGGAAAATCCGTGCCAAGCATTGCGGAAAAGTATGGAATTGCAAGAAAGTTCCAGAACCCCAATGTTTTTAGCAGGCTGACGGTATATGAAAATCTGTATGTGGCGGTAAAAGGGAATAAAACTATTGCAAAAACCCTTTCGTTCGGATTCAAACATAAGAAGAAAAAAGCGGTGAAAGAGTATATAGAAGATATTCTTACGCAGGTCAATCTCATAGAATATAAAGATATTGCTGCAAGTTATCTTTCCCATGGTCAAAGGCAGTGGCTGGAAATCGGTATGCTTCTGGCACAACAGGCGGAATTGTTGATCTTTGATGAACCTACGGCCGGAATGACAGCGGACGAAACCTATAAAACAGGAGAGTTGATCAAGAAACTGGCAGGTACGCATACGATCCTGGCCGTTGAACATGATATGGCCTTTGTGAAGCAGATCGCACAGAAAGTAACGGTTTTGAACCAGGGCCGTGTGTTGGCGGAAGGAAGCTATGAAGAGATCGAAAAGGATCCCAAAGTGATCCAGGTATATCTTAAGGAGGATTATGATGAATAATGTCCTTGCGTTAAATGATATTCACGTTAGTTACGGAAAAAGTCAGGTGATCCACGGACTTTCCCTGTCGATTCCGGAAGGCGGAAAAACCGTGATCCTGGGGAGAAACGGAATGGGAAAGACGACTACATTAAAGAGCATTATTGGCCTTCTTCCGGTAGGAGAAGGAAATGTTTCGTATCTCGGAAAGGATATTAACAAGAAGCGCAGTTTTGAGCGATCCATAGACGGTATTGCATATGTACCGCAGGGACGTGAGATCATTCCCGATCTGAATGTAGAAGAAAATATTGAACTTGGTGCATTGGGCCATACGAAGGATAAGGCAGAGATACAAAAACGAAAAGAAATGGTTTTAAACTATTTTCCGGCAATGACAGAGCATCTGTCCAGAATGGGAGGGATCTTATCCGGTGGTCAGCAACAGCAGCTGGCGATTTGCAGAGCATTAATGTCAAAGCCTAAGATCCTTTTATTGGATGAGCCCACAGAGGGTATACAGCCCAATATTGTTTCGGAAATGGGAACCATTTTGAATAAAGTAAATGAAGAACTGGGTGTAGCCATTCTTCTGGTGGAACAAAACCTGCGATTCGCTTTTAAAGTATGTAATAACTTTGTGGTTCTTGAGAAGGGGAAAATCGTTCTCAGCGGAAAGAAGGGAGAGGTACCTGACAGTCAGATCCAAGCATACCTCAAAGTGTGATGAATGATAAAAATGTAAAGGGATTAAAGCTTGCAGTATTAACCATGTGTTGCCTGAATCTCACATCGATGATCATTTCTCCCACATTACCGGGGGTATTGAAGGAATATCCGGAAGTTTCCATAACCTGGATCCAAAATCTGAGTGTAATGTCTTCTCTGACGGCTGTTTTTTCAGCACAGGCGTCCGGATATTTGATGAAACACATTCGCAAAAGGGATCTTGCAATGGGAAGTTTTATCCTGTATCTGCTAACGGGTCTTTCAATCATGGGAACGACCCATTTTATTTCCATGGTACTCCTTAGATGTGTTAACGGATTTGCCCTGGGACTGAATTCAACCCTGAGTACAAGCATGATCGCGGAGTATTTTTCGGGAGAAGAACGAAAAAGGATCATGGGTTACAGGATGCCCTTTCAAAATATCACAGCCATGTTTTTCAGCAGTGTAAGCGGAGTTGTATCGCAGCTATATGGATGGAGATATAGTTATCTTTTGTTTCTGGTAGCCTTGCTGCCGTTGACACTTGGCGTATTATATCTTCCTGTAATTAAGACAAAAGAGGATCCGCTTATTGCGGGTCCTGCAGAAGATTTTGGATACGGTGCATTTTTTCGGGAATGCAGAGGAATTGTCTTTATCTGTCTGATCCACATGCTGGCCGTTTTGGCTACAGGGATCAACAGTAATAACATCTCCCTGCTGGTAACGGAAAAAGGGATGGGTGACAGTCGTCTTGGAGGAATGATCACCGCGGTTTATTTGTTGTCTGCTTCGGTAGCCGGCATTTTTTTCGGGAGGATCAATCAATCTCTTGAAAGGAAAACGTATCCCTTGGCCAGCCTGCTTACGGTGATCGGATTATTCTGTTCGGCCATTGGAAAGTCGATCATCCTCTTGCTGCTTTCTGAAATCCTGGTGGGTTTTTGGTGGTCAACGTTTATGGCAAGGATGAATGTAACACTGGCCTGTGTGACCAATGATCGGACCAGAAATATAGTTTTTTCGTTTTTTATGGCAACCATGAATCTGGGGACGTTTATAAATCCCTATGTTTCGACCAGGATCACGGACCTGATGGGAACGCAGGGAGCTGCCGCAAGGATTATGGCAGGAGCAATGATAATGGTCATAGTCAGTATGATTGTCATCATGACCAATAAAAGCAGTCGGATGCAGAAACAAAGCATTATATTCTAGGAGGTGCTAAATGGGAAATTCAAAAGTATCGATTACCATCACAAGAGAATTTGGCAGTATGGGAAGAGCCATCGGAAAGCGTGTGGCGGAAAAACTTGGTTTTAAATATTATGATCGGGATATTATTGAAAATGCATCTCCTTTGGCAGGAGAAAATTTAGAGATTCTTGGCAAATATGACGGACATGATTACTCGCCTTTTGCCAAAATGGCACATCCGCTGGGATATGGCAGCCGTTCTTTGCAAATGAAGCTGTTTGATGCGGAACGAAGTATAATCATGGAGTATGCGTACTACGATAACTGTGTGATCATCGGACGATGCTCGGATTATATCCTCCGGGACAAAGAAAACAATCTGAGTATCTTTATCTATGCGCCGTATGAGAAGCGGCTGGAAAATTGTAAAAAAGAGCTCAGGTTATCGGATAAAGACGCTATAAGGTATATAGCGGGGGTAGATAAAGGCAGAGAGGATTTCTATAAAATGATCACGAAAAGTCGGTTTGATGATATAGAGAATCGACATCTCATGATCGACAGTTCTGTTCTTGGAATTGAAGGGACAGCAGATCTGATCGTATCGATGGTGAAGAAACGATTTAATACGGAAGAGATGACAGCTGAGACTGCTCCTTCTGATAAATAGTGGGAGATACGCCATAGGTTTTCTTAAATAAGCCACTGAAGTAATCCGGGTTTTCGAAATTGAGGGATGACGAAAGCTCGGATATTTTTGTGTCTTTTTCTTCCAGTTTTACCTTTGCATATTCCATTTTGGCGAAGGTAATGAACTTTATCATGGTAACGGACATTTTCTCTTTAAAAAACTGGCTCAGATAAGACTTATTAAAGAAAAAAGCTTCTGAAATGAATCCGGAATTCAGATCCGGATTCAAAATATTGGATAATATGAAAATGCAGATTCCCTGGATACTTTCTGTCTGTGCAGAAGGAGACAGGTTGAAACCGAATTTATTCAGTTCCGTCCGAATGCAGGTAATCTTTTCCTGAAGATAGGAACTGCAGCCATTGAGGAACAGCCGATCTTCGTGCACAACAAACAAACGGGAACTGATAAAGGGCTTAAGCCACGGCGTATATTCAAATATCCGGCTCTGAAGGGAACTGAGGAATTGTTCTGTAAAATGAAGTAGCTCATGGGAGCGGGATTCTGCCTTTATGTCACCGGTTATTGAGGAAAGCAGATCGGAGGAAGAAGGGGCATTTTCCAACAACTTTAAAGTAAGGCGATCGATATTATCAGAAGTAACGGTGGGAACAGTATCTCCCCCCAAAAGCTTCTTTACGCGATTAAGCATAACTTCTACATCGGAGTTGTTTACGGGTTTTGTTAAATAACCATATGCACCAAGGTTCATGGCTTGTTGAGCGTATTCAAACGTACCATATTCGCTCAGTAAAATGAAAACACATCGGATCCCCTTTTTATTCAGAGCTTGTAATAATTCCATGCCATCCATAACAGGCATTCGGATATCCGAGATGATAATATCTATATTTTTTTCTTTGGCGATAGCAAGAGCTTCTTTTCCGTCATTTGCCTCAAAAGCAATTTCATAATCCGAACTGTTTTTTATATAGGGGAGACGGGTAAATTCTTTTCTGAAGGCTCTGTGATCGTCTACAAGCAGTATCTTAAACATTTTGATCCTCGGTTAAAACACATTGTGAAATGGGAAACTTTAATAAAACGGTACAACCATGGTCTTTTTCGGCAACGATGTCTACTTCCCCATGATTTCTTTTTACAATGGCTTTCACAGTGGAAAGTCCTATTCCGGAACCTTCAAATTCCGACGAGCTGTGGGCTCTTTCGAACATGTCGAACACTTTGGAAGGATTGTCCGAATCAAACCCAACGCCGCGATCATTTATGTAGTAGGTGATATGGTCAGCATCTGTCATATACCCGCAGGTGATGGTATTGATATGGTTTCGGATGCTGAATTTAATGGCATTATGAAGGATGTTCCGAAATACAACCTTCATCATTAAGGAATCCCCATACAGGTTCGGCAGATCGTAGACAACGTAAGAAACGGGTGTGTCTGTGGGGATGATGGATAATTCTTCAATGACAGAATAGGCCAGCTCCTTCATGGGAACCGTTTCATTTTTCATTTCTGTATATGTGACTTTGGAGAAGGTCACAAATTCATTGATACATTCAATTACTTCCGAACAGATCCGTTTGATGGAAGTAAGATCTTCCAACGAGTCGGAAGGTAATGTAGCAGCATTGTCTTCCAGGAGAAAACCGGCATAAGCACTTATTTCCCGGATGGGCGTCTTCATTTCATGGGTAATGACCTGATTAAAAAGGCTCAGATTGTTGTAGGATTCCTGAAGCTGGGCGTTTCTAAGGGCTACTTTGGATTCCAGCGTCTTATTCATATCGATCAGTTCCTGACGATATTTTTCCTCCTTGGTGATGTTTTTGGAAAGGACCAGTATTTCGCTGCGACCATTAAAAACATTCTTGATCATGGTTGTTTCCAGCGTTTGCTCTAACGGATTTGTAAAACTGAATTTTACATAGCCGAGCTCATTGCACTTTTTCAACTGTTCGACCCAATAATCACAGGCGTCGGAGGAGACGGTTTTCTGAAGAGGAATTCCGGGATAAAATTCAACCCCCAGGAACAGACGCATATAGTTGATGTATTGGCCGTTTGCGCTTAATAAGGTGTAATTTTCCGCATCATATATGGTCACGTAACCATCGTGAATCCGCAAAATCGTGGAAAGATAGTTTTCTATGTGGTTCTTCGTTTCTTCCGTATCCTGGTAATGTACCATGCTGCGAATGTAGAAAAACAGATAGTAGTTGCCGTCGGAAGCATAGGAAGGCCGCCCGGAAACATAATATAGGTGGTCCTGATGTCCGGGGAAATGAAACATGATGGGAAGCTCATTAAAGGAAAGCGGATGCAGATGATCCAAAAGGGTTTGTCTGGACTCTTCATTGGAACAAAAGTCCATAAGAGTAGAAGCCTCTAAATGATTGGCATCCGGAACGGATGTGTAGGTCGACTGGAGGATGGTGCCGTCTTTGGCGAGGAGAAAGAAATAATCCCGGTCGTTTTCATAAACGTACTCGAGGATCTTTTGGTTGAGAATATCCATAGCCATAAAGATATCTCCTCAATATGTAAAAAAAATGTGGCATAGACCTAAAAAAACTACAACGTAAGATAATACGCCGGCTTTTATAATCTGTTTATCAAAAGGATTAAAAAAACAGCATTGAAATAAAAATAAAGCAAAGAAAAAAGAATGTCAAGTAAAGGAGGCTTGGGAATGATCTACAAAAAAGATATTCTCACAAAGGAACCGGGCAGTGTTGTAACGATTGCCACAGTGAATTTTCACTCCTTGTGGGGAAAGAAAAAAGAAAATGTGGAGCGGATCAAAGGATATATAGAGGCAGCTGCCAAAAGGGGAGCCAATATGATCCTTTTTCCGGAAATGGCGTTGACCGGATATGATGACGAGAGCGATAAACCGGTTTATGAGCAAATGCAATATGTAGATTCTGAATTTTATGATGGTCCGAGCATCCGTGAGATAGCAGAGGTAACTAAAAAATACGGAGTGTATACCATCGTTGGATATCCGGAACGAGACCACGAAGATGAACGCAGAGTATTCAATGCGGCATTTGTAACCGGCCCGGACGGAATCGTAGGTTCATACAGGAAAATACATGTATGTGTGTTTGAAGTCCTTTGGGCAAAGAAAGGAAGAGAACCGCTTTGCTTTGATACACCCTGGGGAAAGGTGGGAGTATCGATCTGCGGGGACACCTATAATTACCACGAATTAACAAGATACTACGCATCCTTGGGCGCAAGGATCGTTTTGAATCCCACGGCGGTATTGGCGACAGACGTGTGGGATTATGAAAGCTATTATGTGACGGGACTGGAAAGCGCTGTGATTGAAAACGGGATTTATATGATCTCCTCGAATTTTACAGGACCGGAAAAAGTATCGGACGGAGGCGGATGCAGTAATATCATAGGTCCGGCACTGCATGAACAGAAGAAATGGTATGCGGGAAGTATGGGTAAATTTGAGGAAAATATCTATATGGAAACGGTGGATCTGTCCATCGCGAACAGAGCGATCTTTAAGGAAAATCCGTTAAACGGTGAACCGGATTATCGTCCGGAGATCTATCGTACACTCTGTCAAAGAACGGTGGATCGTCCGGATGGATTTTATGTAGATCGACATTTGGAGGAAAATCTGGCTGAAAGGGGGATGGAATGATCATGAAACAGCTTATGAACATTTGCTGCGTTAATTTTTGGGCAGTGCATGGAGAGAAGGAAGTTAATAAGAAAAGAATCCTGGAGTTCATTGAAGTAGCATGGAAACGTGGTGCAGATTTAGTCCTTTTCCCCGAGATGGCATTGACAGGATATGAGTATCGGGAAGATGGAAAACATATGCAGATGGAACTGGCGGAAACCGTTTACGGAAGCAGTGTTTCGGAAATTAGCGAACTGACCAGAAAACTAGGGATATATGCCATATTTGGCATGCCTGAGATAGACGGAACCGGGAACTATTATCAGACGATGGCTGTATGCGGACCGAACGGATTCATTGGTGCTGCCCGAAAACTGTTCCTGGAAGGAAAAGAGGTTCTTTGGGCTAAAAATGGGAATTCCGTTTTCGAATTTGAAACCGAATGGGGAAAGGTGGTTGTAGGAGCGAATTCAAAGATGGAGAATGTGGATCTGATCGTTTCCGGGATGTCCGGCGATGCGAGATTATATCTTCTGCCCTCCGCAACACCGGCTAAAGAGCAGCTTCTTCATGAAAAACTGGAAATCGTTAAAGCAATGATCCAAAAAGGAAAGGTATTTGTAGCTTTCGCCAATCTGGCAGGAAAGGAAATGATCGATATTCACAGAGGTGGCAGCGCCAACGTATTAGGGGATCTGTTTGCTAAAAAATATGGAGGTGGCAGTTTTGTTGCAGGACCGTCCATGCATTCCGAATATGAAGTATTCGGAGGAAGCCCGAAAGAAAATGAGGTAGGAATGATCATGGCATCAGTGGATCTTTCCCATGCAAAAATACCGTACGATCCGGAGTTGATCGCGGAAATGAGGTGTTCATATGTCTAAGGATATTATTACGGCTGCGGTTGTGAATTTTAATGCGATCTGGGGCGAGAAATATTATAACGCAAGACGAATGGCTGATTATATGGAAGCAGCT